>JBPCXW010000087.1:0-10308 GCA_051008185.1 Gammaproteobacteria bacterium | reverse complement strand
ATCAGATCCCTCTCTATATAGCGGATTTGCTTAAACACCGCGGCACTGTCGGCAATGTATTGTTGAAACACCGCCCAGTCGGGTGTCGCGGAGACCACCTGATCGCCTTCCTTGATCGCCTGCAGATAACCATAAAAATTGCCCCATTCCCGGCGCTCCACCGCCATCAGCGTCTCGGGATAAGTGATGTTGCGCATGGCTGTGCTGAGCACCCAGCGGTAATCCAGACCAAAAAAATCGCGATTGCCGATCTTGATCAACTGCCGCCGGATTAGCGTCATCTCTGCCGGGATGCGTGTGTCTTCACTCATCATACGTGCCCGCGGCACCGTCTCTTCATCAACCAGTTGGCCGGCCACGCTGACTGCTTTGCCGCCCTGCTCGGTGTAATCAAACGCGGCTATCGGTGCCGGCCAGAAATGCCCGAGGCCGCGCACCATGATCAACAGGATCAACCCCGTCACCATCAGCACGGACAAGCTGACCGTGCCGGCGGTCAGCCAGATGTAGGGATCGCCGGTGGCGAACCACTTGCCGATGGATGTCTGCTTGTTCTTCATAGCGAACTGTATTTCACCCGTAGTCTCTGCCGCACCACTTCGGCCAGGGTGTTGAACATAAAGGTAGCGAGGAACAACACCAGCCCTGCCAGAAACAGGATGCGGTAATGGGTGCTGCCCACCTCGGACTCCGGCATCTCAACGGCGATGTTGGCCGACAATGCGCGAAACCCTTCAAAGATATTCATATCCATAATGGCCGTGTTGCCGGTAGCCATCAGCACGATCATGGTCTCGCCGACGGCGCGGCCGGTGCCGATCATCACCGCCGAGAAGATGCCCGGACTGGCGGTCAGTATGACCAACCTCACCATCGTCTGCCAGGCGGTGGCACCCATTGCCAGCGAACCGGTGGTCAGGTGTTTGGGTACGCTATACACCGCATCTTCACTGATAGAGAAGATCGTCGGGATCACGGCAAACCCCATCGCGATGCCGACCACCAGGGAGTTGCGCTGATCATAAGCGATCCCCAACTCATCAGTCAGCCACAGCGGCATGTTGCCATCAAACAGGGCTATCTCCACCGGCTGGCTAATGGCAAACGCAAATACGCCGGTAATGACCACGACCGGCAACAGCAGGGCGGCCTCCCAACCTTCGGGGACTTTATGCCGAACCGCTTCAGGCAGACGGTTCCAGGCATACGCAGCGCCGATGACGACCAACGGTAACAAGAGTACAAACAAAAATAATCCCGGCATGTTCTGCTCAACAAACGGGGCGAACCAGAGGCCGGCGAGGAAACCCAGGATAACCGTGGGCAAGGCCTCCATGATCTCAATGGTGGGCTTGACGATATTACGCATACCGGCGGACATAAAATAAGCGGTGTAAATGGCACCCAGTATGGCCATCGGTATCGCGAACAACATCGCATAAAAGGCGGCCTTCAGGGTGCCGAAGGCCAGCGGTGTCAGGCTGAACTTGGGCTCAAAATCACTGCTGGCGGAAGAGGACTGCCAGATGTACTCGGGCTTGTCGCGGCTCTCATACCAGACCTTGCCCCAGATAGATTGCCAGGAGATCTCCGGATGCTCGTTATCCACTTTCCAGAATTGCAACTGTCCGACACTGTCTTCCAGCAGCATCGCGTTGGCCCTGGGTGCTATCGCCAGATGTTTCAGTGCCTGCTCACTGATGCGCTCGCGTTTGACGGTGCGATGCGCCGTTGTGTGATAGATGGTCAGATAACCGTCGGCATCAATGGCGAGAAAACCCTTGCGGAAATATTCCGGGGTGATGCCCGTTACCGTGGTGGAAAACGGCTCAAAGCCGCGTATCCTTTCCAGAGTGTAATTATTCTCCTCGTCTCGCACCGGAAACCACTGCGTGACATTGCCGGCGGTATCACCCACCAGTATGGATATGCCACCGCTTAGAAATGCCAGACTGCTTATCTGCGCCAGCGACTCCACCGCATTCACTCTCTGCACCAGACGCACTCTGGATTTGTCGCTGATATCGTAATAACTGATCGTTCCCTCTTGCCCGGCGACATACAACTCCCTTTGTTCCACATCAAGCAGCAGATGAGTAGCCTTGCCCTGCAACGGGATTTCCGTTCTGCTGATAATCGTTTCGCTTGTATCGCCCAGCAATGACTCTTCTCTGGCTATGTGGGTCAGCAACAAACGGGAATCTTCAGTCAGGGCGACAATGGTTGTCTGCTCTTCTTCCGTCTGCGCGCTGATCAGGGCGATCGGTTTGCCCAGCGGATCAAGTTGTATCGGTGTGTCCCCCAGCGGCCATTGCAGGTGCGGGGTGATCAACCTGACATCGTTCGGGTAGGTCACCTTGTATTCGTGTTGCGCCAGCATGGCGGTGCCGTCATCCAGCCCGATAGCCAGCAGGCGTTGCGAGGGGTCGCCGGCGGCAAACGCCGTGACATCGGCACGGGTCTGTTGCGCCAGAGACTGCTGATGTATCGGCATACCATCGGCGGTGCTGAAGAACACCACACTGCCATCGGTAGTCACACGCAGACCTATCTCGTGCTGCTCCTCCATCGCGTAATACAGGGACTCGGCTTGCAAGTCAGCGGGGACCGGGTATTCGGCAAGCCGTTCAATATGTGACGGCTTGAACATCGGGATGACAATATAGAACAGATAAAAGGCGATCAACACAATGGCGATAATGACACCGATGCCACCCAATGCCATCAGATAACGCATGCAGACATCTTTTATATGGCGATAATTGCGATGGCGGGCGGCTGCGGGAGAATTGAAATCCGGCAGCAGTGAATCAACGGTTTTGTCAGTATCAGTCATAGTTATAATTATAGTTATAGTACTGTCCGTAGCCAAAAATCGTCCCGCCGAAGCGGGGCTTGGGGTAGGCCGACTATGTCAGCCCTCAACTCTGGCCAGCTGCATCGTAGCCGCTTTGGCGGGCAACGGGATGTAGCCGTCTTTTATCACGACTTCCTGGCCGACTTTTGACATCACCATCTTGAGGAACTCGCGCTCCAGCGGTGACAGGGCCTTGTTCGGTGCCTTGTTCACATAGACATACAGAAAACGGGACAGAGGATAATCTCCGCTAACCGCATTGTCCGCTGTGGCCTCAACATAGCGACCGTCTTTTTTGGTCAGGGGCACGGCGCGTACGCCTGAAGTCTTGTAACCGATACCTGAATAGCCGATACCGTTAATAGACTTGGTCACGCCCTGTACCACCGAGGCTGAGCCGGGTTGCTCATTAACATTATTCTTGTAGTCTCCCTTGCACAGTGCCATTTTTTTGAAATAACCGTAGGTGCCGGATACCGAGTTACGGCCATACAACTGCAGCGGGCGGTTTGTCCAGTTACCACTCAGGCCCAACTGCCCCCAGCGGGTAACATCTTCGGTATAACCACATTTGCGAGTGGCAGAGAATATCGCATCAACCTGGGCAATGGACATACCCTTGAGCGGGTTGTCTTTATGCACATATACCGCCAGGGCATCAATAGCCACCGCGACAGGGGTTGGTTTGTAACCGTATCTGGATTCAAAACCGGCCACTTCCCTGTTTTTCATCTTGCGGCTCATCGGGCCGAAGTTTGAAGTACCTTCGGTCAGTGCGGGCGGGGCGGTGGATGAACCGGCTGCCTGAACCTGCACATTGACATTGGGATAAAGCTTTTTGAATTCCTCCGCCCACAGTGTCATCAGGTTAGCCAGCGTATCCGAACCCACGCTGATAATATCGCCCGACACACCGCTGGCCTTTTGGTAATCAGCCAGATTCGGGTCCACCTCAACAGCATTGACCAGACCCGGCAAGGCCATCGCAGTCAGGCTGAGCAGTAAAATCAGTTTGTTTGTCATTATGTCAATTCTCCAATGGTTTCAAGGTTTATCAAGCAGATATGCCTGCCTGATGCGAGGGTTCATTAAACAGCACTATTATTAAGAAAATATGACAATTACGAAAAAATTCGCCTTTTTGACCCGGGCCATCAAGCCGGTTTGCCGACCATCTCTGTCCGCCGGGGTGGAAACAGGCAAAGCACCGTGGTGCCCTCGCCGAGCTCGCTACTGATTCTCAGTTCGGCATCATGTTGCACGATCACATGCTTGACGATGGCCAGACCCAGGCCGGTGCCACCTTGTTCTCTGCTACGCCCCTTGTCCACCCGGTAAAAACGTTCGGTGATCCGGTCAATATGCTCCGCTGCGATGCCCTCGCCAGAATCGCTGACCTCAAGGCAGGCCTGATTGGCGCGCTGATACCATTTAATCCGCACCACACCAGCGGCGGGCGTATGTTGTATCGCGTTGAACACGATATTGGAAAACGCACTGTAGAGGTTATCCCGATTGCCCCTGACACGCAGTTCGGGGGTCACCTCCAGATAGAGTATATGCCCTGAAATATCGCTCAACATTTGCGCCTCGCCATGGATGACCGAGAGTAGTTCGGGCACATTCACCTCCTCCTCAACCACGGCATCACTGCTCTCCAGCCTGGACAGTTTGAGCAGATCCTCAATCAGATTTTGCATGTGCCCGGCCTGCACGCGCATTTTTCTGATCTGCGGCAACTGCTCCGTTGCATCATCTTCAAATGTTTCCAGATAACCGGAGATAACAGTCAGGGGCGTACGCAGTTCGTGTGAGGCATTGGCAATAAAGTCCTTGCGCATGCGGTTGATGCGTTGCACTTCGGTCACATCACGCGCGATCAGTAGCATCGAAGATTCGCCATACTTGCTTATCCTGATCTCCAGTATCAAATTGCTCTGCAACGGGGAGGCGATAATCAGGTTTTCTCTGTCTTGCACCTTGCCGGTATCAGCAAGATACTTGAGCAAGGCCGGGTGACGGATCAGGTCGGAAAAACGCAGGGCGTGATCGCGCGGGTGTTTGATGCCCAGATATTCATACGCGCGCTCGTTTGACCATTCAATATGACCGAGGGCATCCATCACAATGATGCAGTCAGGCAGGGCCTCTGTCGTTTCCTGAAAGCGATTCAGAAAGCCACTCAGCTTCTTCTTGCGTTGCCTGTTACGGGCACGCAGGAAATCAATCCCCCGGATCATTTCATTGATCACACCGGGGATATCGGGCAGATCTTTTTCGGCGGCGGCACTGCGTAAAAAGCGGTGCACTTTCCTGATAGCCCGATATTGCCAGAGCAGGAACAGCAACAGGGCGATTGAAAGGCAGAGAAAAACCCGATCCAGCAACAGGCCGACCGTCACCGCCAGGGCAACGACCAGAACCAATCGTAGCAGATCAGGCCGCATCGGATAGAAGCTCAGTGTTTGGCGGAGAAACGATAACCCACGCTACGCACGGTCTGGATATATTTATCATAGCCATGGGGAGCCAGATTTTTACGCAAGCGGCGGATATGTACATCAATTGTTCTTTCTTCCACATAAACATTCTGCCCCCAAACCTGATCCAGCAACTGGTCTCTGGAATAGACCCGCTCCGGATGCGTGATAAAAAAGTGTAACAGACGAAACTCTGTCGGGCTGATTGAGATGACATCCCCATCCGTGGTTACCCGGACGGTATTGGGGTCCAGTTCCAAACCATCAACCATGATTTTACCATCTTTCACATCAGGCATCGTGCGTCGTAGCATCGCGCGTATCCTTGCCAGCAACTCCCTGGTGGAAAAAGGTTTGGTTACATAGTCATCAACGCCGGTGTCCAGACCCTTGATCTTGTCCGCCTCCTCAGCGCGGGCGGTCAGCATGATAATGGGGATGTCACGGGTGGCAGGCTCGCGACGTATGCGGCGGGCAAAATCAACGCCGCTGATGCCCGGCAGCATCCAGTCCAGCAGGATCAGATTCGGCTTGTCCGCGATGATCATGGACCAGGCCTGCTCCGCATCGGCGGCCTCTGTCAGGTTGTGCCCCTCTTTCATCAGGGCATAGCCCAGCATTTCCCTGATAGATAGCTCGTCCTCAACAATGAGTATTTTGCCCTTCATTAAGTCGGCTCTTGTATTTGGCATAGTGCTGATTACACGACACTTATGTTACAACTTTATGACAACCATTATAAGACCCGTGCGCCGATGTCGGTAGTAACAAAGATGTCATTGAATGTTCAACGGGTTGTCATTGAACGGCATCCTGCATATCCTACTATCAGCAACCTGTAACACAAGCACCCGTGGCATGAAGGTGGCGGATGCAAAAATTTCCACTAAACCTGAGGATAAAGCAATGCTTAAATCTGTAATAACACCCGTTTTCAGCCTGATCCTGACGGCGGGGCTCATGGTGTCAGCGGTACCTGCCGCTCATGCCTCAAATGAAACCATGCTGGAGTTACTGAAAATACTCAGAGACAAAGGCAGCATTTCCGACGATGAGTACAGCCTGCTCAGGAATACCGCACTTGCCGACGAGGAACAACAGATGGCAAAACAGATGAAGCAGGAGAAGATGCAGACAGCGTCCAAAAGCCTGCCGAAGATCACTACCAAAGGCAAGCTGGAGTTTGATGACAGGGAAGGCAATAAATTCAAGATCGGTGGCCGCCTGCAATCGGACTACAGCTTTTCAAGCCGTGATGGTGGGTTCCAGGATGAAAGCCGCAATGAATTCGCCCGTGCCCGGCTTTATCTCTCAGGCACGGCATTCAAGGACTTTGATTTCAAGTTCCAATATGACTTTGAGGATCTGGACGACAACAGTCAAGGTATTGAAGATGCCTATATCAGATACACCGGTTTTGATTCCGTGGACATCACTATCGGTCAGCGCAAGGCTCCCTACTCTTTGAGCGAGCTGACCAGTTCCAAATATATCGCCTTTATTGATCGCTCATTCGTGGCCGATATATTCAATGAATCAAACATCGGTCTGGGCAACCGTAACCCGGGCATTACCTTTACGGCGAAACCGGCGAAGAACACCATTGTTGAGGGTGGGTTCTATACCTTGAGACAAAATGACGGGGGATCAGATAGCGACAGCATCGCGCCCCGCGAGATCAATGATGGTCATGGTATAACCGGTCGCATAGTCTATGCCCCGCTGTATGACAAAAGAGCCCGGCAACTGGTTTCCGTGGGCCTGTCCGGCGGTTACCGCAACTACCCGAACGGTGGGGAGGACGGTATCGGCAATATTGACGCTGACGGCAACAGCCCGCTTGGCAGAGATATTATTGATTCGGAAAGCAACATCTACGCTGATAGTTATACATCCTTCAACCTTAACCTCGCCGCACAATACGAGCGTTTCTGGCTCAGCGGTGAATACTTCCAGGGCTCGTTTGATCTGGCTCAGGAATCAACCGCCGGTACAGGTCTGGATGCTGATTCTCTCAGCGGTTACTACATTCAGGGCGGTGTGTTCCTGACCGACGACTCCCGCGGCTACAAGAACGGTGCCTGGGACAAGGTCAATGTCAGCAACCCGGTCACTAGCGGTGGTATCGGTGCCTGGGAAATGGCCATCCGTTTTGATCAGGCCGAGCTTGAGGCCGCCCTCGCCGACAACGGTATAGAACAGGATCCCAGTGCATTCACCTTTGCACTTAACTGGTATCCGATCACCAACATCCGTCTGCAAGCCAA
This sequence comes from Gammaproteobacteria bacterium, assembly GCA_051008185.1. Taxonomy (GTDB): domain Bacteria; phylum Pseudomonadota; class Gammaproteobacteria; order Eutrophobiales; family Eutrophobiaceae; genus CAXMWX01. The sequence continues at coordinate 2,704 of JBPCXW010000087.1, read as the reverse complement.
CTATGTCTCGTTGTTTTGCGGCGATGTCGGCGATTGTGATTTCGTCGGCAAACCTGATATATTTGCCCTGCGCACCCAGATATTCTTCTAGGCGTAAGCAAATAGCCATTCAAAAAAGAGCCTCGTTATCTACGGGGCTTTTTTTTATTTTTTTTTGCGTTTTTTGTGACAAATGTCACAAATTTGACAAGTTTTTTCTTTACTCGTTGGCAAAGCATACTATTATCACTCCCGCAGTTAAAACATTTACTCTAATAAACCAAAGGAGAAATAAAGATGGATATGTTAAGGAATATCGTTTTACTAATGCTGTTATCAAGCCCCGGCGTAGTGCTGGCCATGGAACCGATTGACATCAATACCGCCGGTATGGAGGAGTTGATGGAAATCAATGGTGTTGGTGAAAAGCTCGCCCAGGCCATCATCAACCACCGGGAAGAGAACGGCCCTTTCGAGTCTCTGATTGAGCTGACCAGAATACGCGGTATAGGCCCGTCCCTCGTGGAAAAAAACCGGGACCTGCTGACCGCCGAGACTCCCCAGGAAGATCCTGAATGATCAGGTAATTCCGTGGTACAAGGACGTACCAACCTCTTTTACACCATCCGGTTCGCAGGATGGTGGGAGCCCGCCCCTGCATCGTGCTTTCCTACTCCTTGGGGGCGGGCTTTTTTATTTCCTTGCTTCGCAGATGAATACCTTGCAGAGATAGTGCTACTTGTCGCTACGCGGCGCAGGCTGTATGCTTGGACTTTATAACAGTAGCCACTTATATGCATCAGCAATACGAACCTCAAACCATAGAAAATCGGGTGCAGGCGGATTGGGAGCGGAACCAGTCATTCAAGGTTAGCGAAGATCCCGAGCGGGAGAAATTCTATTGTTTGAGTATGTTTCCCTATCCCAGCGGCAAGCTGCATGTCGGGCATGTGCGTAACTACACCATCGGGGATGTTATTGCGCGTTACCAGCGTATGCAGGGGAAAAATGTGTTGCAGCCTATGGGCTGGGATGCCTTTGGCCTGCCGGCCGAGAATGCCGCCATTGATAACAAGGTGCCGCCGGCCAAATGGACTTATGAAAATATCCGCTATATGCGCGGGCAACTCAAGCGACTGGGCTTTGCCTATGACTGGGATCGGGAACTCGCTACCTGTAGCCCGGATTATTACCGCTGGGAGCAATGGTTTTTTACCCGCCTGTATGAAAAAGGGCTGGCGTATAAAAAGACCGCCGCCGTCAATTGGGACCCGGCGGAGCAGACCGTACTCGCCAATGAACAGGTAATAGACGGCAAGGGCTGGCGCTCGGGTGCCGTGGTGGAGAAGAAATCTATACCGCAATGGTTCCTGAAGATCACCGACTATGCCGATGAGTTACTGGAACAACTGGATCGGCTTGACGGCTGGCCCACCGAAGTCAAAAAGATGCAGCGCAACTGGATTGGCCGCTCCGAAGGTCTGGATATTGATTTCGCTCTGGCTGATTCAGATGAGGTGTTGCGTGTTTATACTACCCGGCCGGATACCTTGTTCGGTGTCAGTTATATGGCCGTGGCCGCCGAGCACCCACTGGCGCAAGCCCGTGCCGCCGACGACAAGGCTATCGCAAAGTTTGTCCGGGAATGTCAGCAGGCAAGGACAGGTGCCGCCGAGGCCATGCTGGAGAGTATGGAGAAAAAAGGTATGCCGCTGGATGTGCAGGCCGTTCATCCCCTGACCGGCGAGGCGATACCGGTCTGGGTGGCCAACTTTGTACTGATGGGCTATGGCACCGGTGCGATCATGGCCGTCCCCGCCCATGATCAGCGGGACTGGGAGTTTGCCAAGGCTTATGACCTGCCGATCCCGCCGGTGATCCGCCCGCAAGCGGATGCCGAGCCGAATGTCAGCACTGCTGCTTATACCGACGAGGGTGTGCTGTGCAACTCCGGCAGCTACGACGGCCTGACCTCGGCCGCGGCCTTTGATGCCATCGCCGACGAGTTGGCAAAAGATAACCGGGCAATACGCCGCACCAATTACCGCCTGCGCGACTGGGGCGTATCCAGACAACGCTACTGGGGTTGCCCGATACCGATGCTCAGGGACGCGGAGGATAACAGCTTGCCGGTCAAGGCGACCGATCTGCCGGTGGTCTTGCCGGAGGATGTCAGTTTCTCCGGGGTGCGTTCGCCATTGCAGGACATGCCGGAGTTTATCAATGTGCATGATCCAGAGACCGCCGCCACACTGACTCGTGAGACCGATACCTTTGATACTTTTTTTGAATCCTCCTGGTATTTCATGCGCTTCTGCTGCCCGGATAACGACAAGGCCATGCTGGATGAACGGGCGCACTATTGGCTGCCGGTGGATCAATACATCGGCGGTATTGAACACGCCGTTTTACATCTGCTCTACGCCCGTTTTTTCCACAAGCTGATGCGCGATGACGGCCTGCTTGATTCAGACGAACCCTTCACCAACCTGCTGACTCAGGGCATGGTCGTGGCCGAGACCTTCTACCGGGAAGAGCAAGGCCGCAGAACCTATTTCAATTACAAGGAGGTGGAAACAGAGCGCGATGAAAAAGGTAGGGTAACGGGTGCGAAACTGATTGCCGATGGTCAGCCGGTGATCGCCGGTGCGATTGAAAAAATGTCCAAATCAAAAAACAACGGTGTTGATCCGCAAGACATGATTGATAAATACGGCGCCGATAC
>JBPCXW010000086.1:0-8736 GCA_051008185.1 Gammaproteobacteria bacterium | reverse complement strand
GAATGATCCCGGCCACACAGGCACCGGCACTGGCATTGTCGGGGAAGCCCAGCAACATCGCCCTGACCGCCTGCGGTTTTTGCAGGATGCGCACCGTGACCTCGGTAATCACACCCAGCAACCCTTCCGAGCCGGTCAGGACCCCCAGCAGATCATAGCCCGCCTGATCCAGAGTCTTGCCGCCGAGCCGGATGATCTCGCCCTGCATCGTCACCAGTTCCAGACCCAGCACATTGTTCGTCGTCAGGCCGTATTTCAGGCAATGCACGCCACCGGAGTTTTCACTGACATTGCCGCCTATGGTGCAGACGATCTGGCTGGACGGGTCGGGGGCGTAGTAGAAGTTTCGCTCCGCCACGGCCTCGGATATGGCCAGATTGGTCACCCCCGACTGCGCCACGACGCACTGGTTGGCATAGTCTGTTTGCAGGATCTGATTGAACTTGCCCATCCCGAGCACGATGCCGTCCGCCAGCGGCAGGGCACCGCCTGACAGCGATGTGCCGGCACCGCGCGGCACCACCTTGATGTCCATCTCCGCACACAGCTTCAGCACCTGCGCCACCTCGGCCGTGTTGGCGGGTAGCACCACCAGCATCGGCACCTGCCGGTAGGCGGTCAGGGCATCGGTTTCATAGGCGTGCAGGGCGGCCTCGTCATGGACAATCTGCTCCGGTTCAAGCAAACCGCCCAGGGCCTTCAGCAATGCCCGACGCTGTGCCGGGTCGGGCTGTTCTACGGGCGATGAGTGCATGGCGGTTGCTAACCTGAGTGGGGTTTTGAGGGCAAGATTGTAGCAGAAAGCCGTCGGCGGGGTTGTTGGTGGCTCCCTGTAATCAGGCGGTTTCCACTTTCATGGCACTCAGGCGTGCCTCACACTGGGTCTCAAAGTCATGCAGTTCCTGCATCATTATCTGAATATCATCCAGTTGCAGCTTAAGTTGAGACCTTCTCTCGGAAACTTTTTCAAGTATATGTTTTAACTGGCCTATTTCACCGGGATCAGAGTCATACAACGCAAACATCCCGGCGATTTCACTGAGTGAAAACCCCAGACGCTTGCCGCGCAGTATCAACTTCAGCCGGGTCCGGTCCCGCAGTGTATAGCAGCGATTACGGCCCTTGCGGGTCGGGGAGAGCATGCCCTCGGCCTCATAGAAGCGGATTGCCCGGGTAGTCACGTCAAATTCCCCGGCCAAATCGGAGATTGTATAGGACTGCTCCTGCTCCCAATCGTTGTCCTGCAATGCTTTCTGGCTGTTTAGCGACATATTGCACCTTTCTATTGACGTTAACGTTAACGTCAATAATAATACAGCCTGTCCACCTATGACAACCCGGGTAATGCTCTATGGCCTCACAGGCACCACTCAGTGAAGACAGATACGCTACGGCGGCACAAACCAGCCCCAGCCCTCGTTTTGTGACGGCGGCCAGCCTGTTTGACGGGCATGATGCCGCGATTAACATCATGCGCCGCATCCTGCAAGCCTCCGGTGCCGAGGTGATTCATCTGGCCCACAACCGCTCGGTGCAGGAGGTCGTCACCGCTGCCATTCAGGAAGATGTGCAGGGGATCGCCATCAGTTCCTATCAAGGCGGTCATATTGAATACTTCAAATACATGATAGATATGTTGCAAGAGCAGGGTGCAGGCCACATCAAGGTATTCGGTGGCGGTGGCGGGGTGATTATCCCGCAGGAAATCCGGGAGCTGCATGAATACGGTGTGCAACGTATTTTTTCACCCGAGGACGGGCAACAGCTGGGCCTGCAAGGCATGATAGACCTGATGCTGGAGCAGTGTGCCTCCACAGAACCCGCCCCGGCCGATCCGGTGCGGCTTAATGAGGGAGACAGGCACTGCCTGTCCGGGGTCATCAGTGCCATTGAAAACGGGCGGCTCAATGCCCCGCAACTGAAAAAACTGACGCAAGAGGCCACGGCGCGCGGGGCACAAACTCCTATCCTGGGGGTCACCGGCACCGGCGGTGCCGGTAAATCATCCCTGACCGATGAGATCATTCGCCGCTTCCGTAGCGACAGCGGGGAGCAACTGGATATCGCTGTGCTGGCCATCGATCCGACCCGGCGCAAGACCGGCGGTGCCTTGCTCGGAGATCGCATCCGCATGAATGCCGTTTATCACCCGCGTATCTACTTGCGCTCCCTTGCCACCCGCGAGGCGAAAAGCGAGGTGCCGAGCTATCTGACGGATGTATTGCATGCGCTCAAGGTGTCAGGGTTTGATCTGATTATCGTTGAAACGCCGGGAATAGGGCAGGGTGATGCGGGTATCGTACCGTTTGTTGATACCGCGCTGTATGTAATGACGCCGGAATTCGGTGCCGCCAGTCAGTTGGAAAAGATTGATATGCTGGATTTCGCTGATGTCATTGCGATCAACAAGTTTGACCGCAAGGGTGGGGAAGATGCGATGCGAGATGTGGCCAAACAGGTGCAGCGTAACCGCCAGGCCTTTGACCGCGCCCCGGAGCAGATGCCTGTTTATGGTTGTATCGCATCCCGTTTCAATGACGACGGGATCACCGTACTGTATCAAGCCTTGCTACCGCTGTTGCAGGCAAAAGGACTACAACAGTTTGAGCGACAGTTGGCGGAGGTGAGCGGCAACCATTCCACCGAGCGGAGCATCATCGTTCCGCCACAACGGGTGCGTTATCTGGCCGAGATCGCCGAGGCCGTGCGCGACTACCACGCCGAGGCTACCGAACAATGCCGACTGGCCCGTGAACTGCAGCAACTCCAGGCCAGTGTCGGGATGTTGCAGACCGCCGGTGAACCCGGTTCGGGTTTGCCGGCCCTGATTGAGCAACGGCAGCAGGCCCTGTCGGCTACGACGCGGGAGTTGCTGCAGCAATGGCCGGCCATGCAGGCCCGCTATAGTGCCCCTGAGTTGGTGACGACGGTGCGGGGGCAGGAGATCAAAACCGCCCTGACGACTACGACCTTGTCCGGTACTGTAATTCCCAAGATCATGTTGCCCGGGTTTCATGATCAGGGAGATCTGTTGCGCTGGTTGTTGCGAGAGAATGTGCCGGGGGCCTTTCCTTACACCGCCGGTGTGTTCTCCCTCAAACGGGAAGAGGAAGACCCGACGCGGATGTTTGCCGGTGAAGGTGATGCTTTTCGTACCAACCGGCGCTTCAAGAGGCTGTCCGAACACTCGGAGGCCAAACGCCTTTCCACTGCTTTTGACTCTGTGACCTTGTATGGTTTTGATCCTGCTCTCAGACCCGACATCTACGGCAAGGTGGGCACCTCCGGTGTCTCTATCGCCACTCTGGATGATATGAAGGAGTTATATGCCGGTTTTGATCTGTGCGCCCCTGATACCTCTGTGTCCATGACCATCAATGGTCCGGCACCGACTATCCTGGCATTTTTTCTCAACACGGCGATAGATCAGCAGGTTGATAAGTTCCGCCATGAAAACAAACGCCTCCCGAATGAACAGGAACAGGCCGAGCTGGAGGCTTACACACTGGAGAATGTGCGGGGCACGGTGCAGGCGGATATCCTGAAAGAGGATCAGGGGCAGAATACCTGCATCTTCTCCACCGAATTCAGCCTGCGTATGATGGGAGACATCCAGCAGTATTTTATAGATAACCGGGTCAGAAATTTTTATTCCGTCTCCATCTCCGGTTATCACATCGCCGAGGCGGGTGCCAATCCGATCTCCCAACTGGCGTTTACTCTCAGCAACGGCTTCACCTTTGTGGAGGCATATCTGGCCAGGGGCATGCATATTGATGATTTTGCCCCGAACCTCTCTTTCTTCTTTTCCAACGGTATGGACCCGGAGTACAGCGTACTGGGCCGGGTTGCCAGACGCATCTGGGCCGTGGCCATGCGTGACCGGTATGGTGCCAATGAGCGCAGTCAAAAACTCAAATATCATATTCAGACTTCGGGTCGCTCGTTACATGCGCAAGAGATGGCTTTCAATGACATTCGCACCACCTTGCAGGCCCTGATCGCCCTGTATGACAACTGTAACAGTCTGCACACCAACGCCTATGACGAGGCCATCACCACGCCCGGTGAGGAATCTGTGCGCCGCGCACTGGCTATCCAGCTTATTATCAACAAGGAGTGGGGCTTGTCTAAAAATGAAAATCCAAATCAGGGTTCGTTCATTATTGAGGAACTGACGGATCTGGTGGAAGAGGCGGTGTTGCAGGAGTTTGAACGTTTGTCTGATCGTGGCGGCGTACTCGGTGCGATGGAAACCGGTTATCAGCGTGGCAAGATCCAGGATGAATCCCTCTACTATGAACACAAAAAACATGATGGCAGCCTGCCCATTATCGGGGTGAATACCTTTCGCGCTGAAACTGAGGAAGAAGAGCATCAACTTGAGCTGGCGCGCTCAACTGATGAGGAGAAGCAAAGCCAGCTACAACGTGTGGAGGATTTCCGGCAACAGCATGCGGATAGCGCCGGCCCGGCATTGCAACGCCTGCGCCATGCTGTCATCAATAATGAAAACGTGTTTGCCGAGCTGATGCAGGCGGTGCGGCACTGCTCACTGGGACAGATTACCGATGCGTTTTTTGAAGTAGGGGGGCAGTATAGGCGCACGATGTGAAGGGCGGGGCTGTCGCTGCCAAGAATATGCTGTAAGTGACTGTCGTAGTTGATTGAAAATAATCATATTTTCATGCCTGCAAGGCCTGTCCCGGATGCTGCCTGTCCCTGGTAGCCGTGAAGGTATGAACAGGGCTGGCTTACTGGTAGGATAGCGCCCCTTTCAATGCCGGGTAGCAAACCGATCAAAGAGATGACTAAATCAGTAGCCGTTGTCATGGGTTCACAGAGTGACTGGGAAACCATGCAGGCCGCTTGCGATGTGTTGCAGGAGTTGGAAGTCGGTTATCACACCGAGGTGGTCTCCGCCCACCGCACACCGGTCAGGTTGCAGGAGTTTGCACAACAGGCCCGGACGAATGGCTTCAAGGTGATCATTGCCGGGGCCGGGGGGGCGGCGCATTTGCCCGGCATGATAGCGGCCCATACCTGCTTGCCGGTGTTGGGCGTGCCGGTCAAAAGTGCTGGTCTGGATGGTCTGGACAGCCTGTTATCCATCGTGCAAATGCCCAAGGGCGTCGCGGTCGGGACCCTGGCCATCGGCACTGCCGGGGCCTTCAATGCCGGTCTGCTGGCCGCACAGATACTGGCCCTGCAGGATGCGCAACTGACGGAGAGGCTGGTGGCATGGCGGCGGCAGCGTACCGACGAAGTGCTCGCCAAGCCCGATCCCCGCAACTGATAATAATGCAACGCATACTGGTATTGGGCAGTGGCCAGCTGGGTCTGATGCTGGCCGAGGCCGGGGCTCGCTGGGGCATGACCATTGACCTGCTGGATATTGACCAGCAACTGATCCATTACGGCTCTTCCAGAACCGCCCGGCCACTGGACGATTTTGACCCGGATAACGACTACGACATCATCACCATTGAGCGCGAACACCTGCCTGACACGGCGCTGGTCAATACCCTGCGGCAACATCCCGGCTGGCGGGGGGAACAAGCCCTGATAAACATCGCCGACCGGCAACGGCAAAAGGCGATGCTGGATCGGCTCAAGTTGCCGACCGCCCCCTGGTTAGCGGTGGCGACTGATGCCGATCTGGTCGGCATCCATGACCGGCTTGGCCCGGATGTGATCCTCAAGGTCGCGAAAGGGGGCTACGACGGGCGAGGGCAGTGGCACTTGCAGGCCGACAAGCTGGTGTCTGAGCCGCTGTTGCCTCCCGGCAGTCGTGCCATTGCCGAGCAGCAGATACCGTTTGAGCGTGAAGTATCCATTATCGGTGCCCGTAACCGTGCCGATCAGTGCGTGTTTTATCCCTTGACATGGAATGTACATATCGCCGGTATGTTACGGCACAGTGTTGCACCGGCGCCTGACAGCACCCACCTGCAGCAACAGGCAGAGACGATCCTGAGGACGATCATGCGGGGATTGGATTATGAAGGAGTCATGGCGGCGGAGTTGTTCGTGAAGGACAAGCAGTTACTGGTCAATGAGATCGCACCGCGGGTACACAACAGCGGCCACTGGACACAAACGGGTGCTGATCCGAACCAGTTCCAGTTACACCTGCTGGCACTGATGAATTATCCGTTGCCGACACCGCAGGCAAGCGGTTTTACCGGTATGCTGAATATCGTCGGGTTGGAATTCACCCCGGACTGGCTGACACAGCCGGGTATTGATGTGCACTGGTACGGTAAATCTGTCAGGGAGGGCAGGAAGCTGGGGCATATCAACCTTGTGGCGGATAGTCATCAGGAGTTGTTGCGGCGACTGGATGAGACTCATCGCTTGTTGTATGACCGGAGGCTGAATGGAGTGGAATGATGATTCCCGCTATTCTTCACCCCTTATTTTCTCCTTGATTTTCCCACTCCCGGTTACTACTTTTTCTTTGATCTCTCCGCCCCTGGCCATCGCTTTCTCTTTGATCGCCTTGCTCCCGGCCATTATTTTTTCCTTAATCTTTCCACCCCTGATTGCTGCTTTTTCTTTGATTTCCCCACCTCTGGTTACCGCTTTATCTTTGATTTCTCCACCTCTGGCTACCGCTTTTTCTTTGATCTCTCCACCTTTGGTTACCGCCTTTTCTTTGATTTCTCCGCCTTTGGCTACTGCTTTCTCTTTGATCGCTTTGCTTTTGGTCACTACCTGTTCTTTAAATATCTTGGTCACCTGGCTGAAATCCAGAGCTGGATCACCATATTTGTTTGCTTCTGCATAGCTTTTTCTCATCAGGAACCCGGCAAGCAAATAGAGAAAAATGAATGTGATCCCAAGGGAAGACCAGGTGAAACCCTCCAGCCAGACATTTGCCTCTAGCGGGACATTCATTTCCAGTTCTGCCACCATTAGTTCTAGTATTTTTTCTCCCATTCTGTGACAAACAAAAAACAGGGAGCCGAAAAACAGTGGTATCCAGAGCCAGGCGCTTGAACAGTTGGCATCATGTAACCTGCGGCATATCACCGATAAGGAAGGGATAAGGGTCACAATCAGAAACAGGTTCAGCAAGATAGGGTGGCTGGCAATCACAAGAGAGACAAACCCAAGCAGAAAAAATAGAAACCAGTAACGGAATTCCTCACTTGATGCCCGCGTTTTGATGACGGCGTAATTGCGAAAACAGCGCTCTACAGCCCATACGAATTTTCCTATGAATGTAAGTTTTCTAAGTATCAGGAACTGCCCCAGCATTGTTGGATTCCTCGTTATAGCAGGTGGGTATGAGACAGATGCTAAACCAGATTGTTACCGGGGTGGGGGCACAGGGGATAATCCCATATTGATACACATTGCTTATTTTACATAATATACATTATGCGCAGTAAGGAGTAATGGGCAAATACGCCCGGTAGTGTGTTTTTAGCGTATTTCAGGCCTCTTCAGGGCTGACAAACTGCGTCCCTACACCGGCCTCGGTCAAGATCTCGTTGATAAAGGAATCGGCATCGCCCCTGATGATGTGGGACTTGTGCACGCCGTGCCGTAACGGTGCCAGACAGGCCCTGACCTTCGGCACCATGCCGTCGCTAATCACGCCACTGCGGATGAGTTCCTCCACCTGCCCGGCGGTCAGGGTTGAGATTATCTTGCCGTGGCTGTCTTTCACACCATCCACATCGGTCATCAGGATGAGTTTCTCCGCCTGTAGCTCTGCGGCCAGCACGCTGGCGACTTCGTCTGCATTGACATTGAAACCCGGCGCATCGGGGCTGTCACCGGCTGTCACAGAAGGCACGATGGGTATGGTCCCGGCGGCCGGCTGCGCCAGTAAATCCAGATTGACGGCAATCGGCTCCCCCACATACTGCAATTCCGGCCGTTTCTGCCTGGCCACCACCAGACCGGAGCTACGGTCAAATATCTTGCCCAGATAGCCCCGCTCGTCTATGGCCGCCTTGATTGCCCCGCTGATCTCCCGAAAGGCCTGATGCGCGACGTCCAGCACGGCGCGGCTGGTTACCCGCAGGCCATCAATCTTCTCCGGTGTCAGGCCGGCACTGCGCATACGGGCATCTATATGCTTTGCCCCGCCATGGACAATGATGATGTTGATATCCAGCCGCTTCAGAAACACGATGTCATCAACCAGAACCGGGATTAGGGCCATATCATTGAGGATTGAACCGCCGATCTTGAGCACAAACTTTTTACCGGCGAACTCTTGCAGGTATGGCATACATTCGCGCAAGGCCGGGCCGTCAAAATGATGTTGCTCGGCAAGCTTGCGGGCCGTCTCCAAAAGTAGAATTTGAGGTTGCATTTTCCTTACAATACCACAGTTATGAACGAAGCTGATGCGGATATTACAGAACAACAGGCGATAAGCTTCCTGACGGCATTGTTCGGCCCGGAAACCGTCAAGCTGGCGGCACAACTTGATACGGCCAACCTGAACATCAACGACAGCATGACCAAGACCATCGGTGCCGGTGTCAGCCGCTTGAAGACGCTGAAAGGCAACACCGCGGGGCAACAGGATTATGTTGCGTCACTGGAAGGCGGTGCACGTTTGTTGTTATGTCTGTGGATTATGGACATGAGTCTGGTCAGCAAGCTGTGCTGATTACCTGATATAGTGGCCGCCATGAATGAATTCCCCCACGCCGCCGGTCTTATTTATCTGAACCATGCTGCGGTTTCCCCCTGGCCGCAACGCACTCATGA
>JBPCXW010000085.1:0-3427 GCA_051008185.1 Gammaproteobacteria bacterium | reverse complement strand
ACCATCAACCGTTGAGAAAAAAGTGGCAGCGTGTCGCCCCTCCCCCCACCAAGGCAGGCGTCGCCTCTTTTGTCTCCCCCTCAGGGGGGGAGCAGGAACGTACCTCCCCCCTGGGGGGGGAGCCGGTGGCACAAGGGCGTAGCCCGCAGTGGCTCCGGTGGGGGGACATTGCTGATTTGTCATAAGTAATAATCCACTACAACGCCGCATAACGACAACCCGAGAGGACAAGCATGAACGAGACAAGATACACCGAAGACCATCAGTGGTTGCAGTTGGATGAGACAGGTGAGGTTGTGGTCGGGATCACCGGGTATGCGCAGGAACAGTTGGGGGATATTGTGTTTGTGGAATTACCGGCGGTGGGTACGGATGTCGCCAGCGGTGATGAGATTGCGGTGGTGGAATCAGTCAAGGCGGCGAGTGATATACGGGCGGCCCTGTCCGGTGAGATTAGTGCGGTGAATGAACGTCTCGCTGATGAGCCAGAGTTGATCAATGCCGACCCGGAGGGCGATGGCTGGTTTTTCAAGATGACCGTAGATGACGAGACGACACTGGCAGGCTTTATGGATGAAGACAGTTACAAGGAGTTGATCAAACAGGCGTAGCGGGTTTATCCGGTCACCTTGTTCCGCAGATAAACAGGCACAGCCGCTTGCGGTGCTTGCAGATTGCCCTGTTGATATTCAGGCACGGCAAGCCGGACAAGATGCACGGCCAACGGGAAGGCCTGCGGCTCGCAACCGCTGAGTTGTCCCCGGCATTTGTCCTGCAAGATGTCATGGTAGGTATCCCAGCCGCTGCCGATGCCGAAGATCGTCCCGCCGGTATCCGGTTCAACCTGCTCAGGTTTGGCTACCGCCTCTGCCGACAGGGGCCGGACATAACCATCCGCCAACTGATACTGACAATAATAGATCTCACCCAGACGGGCATCCATCGCGGCAAAGATACTGTCGCTGTCTTCCCCCGAGGCCGATTGCGCCAGAGCCGCCAGTGATGATACTGCGATCACCGGCAGATCGGTGGCATAAGCTAGCCCCTGAGTAACCCCGGCCGCGATCCTGACACCGGTGAACGCCCCCGGCCCGCGACCAAAGGCGATAGCATCCAGTTGTGTCAGCCGTAGCCCGGCCTGTGTCAGCAACTCATCTATCATCGGCAGGATCAGCTCGGCATGCCGGCGCGGGGCGATCTCGCTACGGTCGCTGATCTGCTCATCGTGCAGCAAGGCGGCTGAGCAGGCCTCGGCAGAGGTATCCAGGGCAAGAATCTTCACTCGTCAGGGGGGTCGTGGTTTGCGTAGTGGTGCTGTTTCGGTCATTATGGCATATTTGTTCACAGGCGGATGTTCTCTTGATCAAGGCAACTCATGTATAAACCATTTGAGGCGTTTGTGGGCCTGCGCTATGTCCGGGCCAAACGCCGCAATCATTTTATTTCTTTTATCTCCCTGATCTCCATGCTGGGCGTGGGTGTCGGGGTGATGGCCCTGATCACCGTGCTGTCGGTCATGAACGGGTTTGAGAAAGAACTCAAGGAACGCATCCTCGGCATGGCCGCCCATGCCACGGTGGTGGATTACGATGGCGACTTGCAGGACTGGCGCAGTGTCGCCGCCGAGGTACAGGCGCATCCGCAGGTAACCGGTGTCGCACCGTATTTTCGTGCCGAGGGGATGCTGGTATTTGAACAGCGGGTACAGCCCAGCATCATTCGCGGCATCTTGCCGGAAGAGGAACCGAAGGTGTCCGTCATAGCCGACAGGATGCAGAGCGGTGATTTTGCCGCGCTGAAGCCGGGTGAGTTCGGCATCATCCTGGGCGTGGAGGCGGCCCGTACCCTTGGGGTGACGAAAGGGGATCGGATCACGCTGATCGTCCCGCAGGCCAACATTACGCCGGCCGGGTTGTTGCCCCGGCTGAAGCGTTTCACGGTGGTCGGTACGTTTGAGGTGGGTATGGGCGAGTTTGACAGCGGGCTGGCGCTGGTGCATCTGAATGATGCGCTGAAGTTGTTCCGCAAGACCGGCCCGGGCGGCCTGCGCCTGAAGACGACGGATATTTTGCTGGCCCCCGTCATCAGCCGCGAGGTGATGGAAACCATTCCCGGCCGTTACGGCGTGATTGACTGGACGCAACGACACAGTAATTTTTTCAAGGCACTGAAGACAGAGAAGACCGTGATGTTTGTGATCCTGACATTGATCGTGGCGGTGGCGGCGTTCAATATCATTTCTACTCTGGTCATGGTGGTGTCGGACAAGCGGGCGGATATCGCGGTGCTCAGGACACTGGGGGCGACACCGGGGAGTATTATGCGGATATTTATGCTGCAAGGCACCTTGATAGGTCTGGTCGGTATCGTCCTCGGTAGCGTGGCGGGGGTGGCACTGGCCGGTAATGTGGAGACGATAGTGCCCGCCATTGAAAGCTGGTTTGAAACGGATTTTCTGGATGCGAATGTCTATTACATCAGCGATCTGCCATCGGACCTGCGCTGGAAGGATGTCATCGTTATCAATCTTGTCTCGTTTGTATTCAGTATTGGTGCGACTATTTATCCCGCCTTGCGCGCGGCGCAGGTCAAACCGGCGGAGGCCTTGCGTTATGAATGAGCAAGTCAGCATCAGTTGCACCGGCCTGAAAAAGCACTTCAACGACGGGACGCTTGCCGTTGAGGTACTCAGGGGAGTGGAGTTGGCAATCCCGGCAGGCCAGTGTGCGGGGATTGTCGGCTCGTCCGGCTCCGGTAAAAGCACCTTGCTACATCTGCTGGGCGGGCTGGACAACCCTTCCGCCGGTTCGGTGGCGGTGCAGGGCAAGACCTTGCACAGCCTGCGGGAACCGGAGCTCAGTCAGCTAAGAAACCAACAGCTTGCCTTTGTGTATCAATTCCATCATCTGTTATCTGAATTCACTGCGCTGGAAAATGTCGCGTTGCCATTGCTAATCCGGGATACGGATGTGCAACAGGCACAGGCCCGTGCCGAACAGATGCTGATTGATGTGGGGCTGGGGGAGAGATTGCAACATAAGCCGGGAGAATTGTCCGGCGGCGAGAGACAGCGCACCGCCATTGCCCGCGCCCTGGTGACCCAACCGGGCTGTGTGCTGGCGGATGAACCAACGGGCAATCTGGATGAAAAAACCGCCCGGCTTGTGTTTGATTTGCTACTGGATCTAAATAAAAAACATACCATCAGTATGGTGATGGTGACTCACAACCTGTCTCTGCTGGACAGTTTTGATGTAGTGTATGAATTGAAAGAGGGGATGTTGCAGCCTTACACGGGCTGAGTATTTCGCTTCAGATAGGGTAGTAGTTATTGTATCAGGCTTCGCCTCCTTCGCTTCTTTACTACCGGCAATGTCAAAGCAGGCTACCGCCTGCTTTGTCTCTTCACTCCACGCGCCCTTGCCTC
>JBPCXW010000084.1:0-2661 GCA_051008185.1 Gammaproteobacteria bacterium | reverse complement strand
CCTTGAGGGGGAGCCGGTGGCACAAGGGCGTAGCCCGTAGTGGCTCCGGTGGGGGGCATTGCTGATTTGTCTCACATGTACCGGGTCAGGACAGATTGTTGCAATTTATGCCAGCATGAGTTAGGGTAGCCCAATGAAAAACAGTATTTATCTCTTGTCGCTATTACTGCCCTCACTCGTTTGCGCGGGTGGCAATCCCGATATGGTAGATTTCCCGGCGGACTATAAGGACAACTTCACGCTATACAGCGTGCAGAATCGCGGCAACAACAAACAGCTTGCCTATATGTATGCCAATGACATCGCGCTCAACAGCATCAAGGATGGCAAGGCGGCCAACGGCTCCGTCATCGTGATGGAGGTACATAAGGCCTTGTTCAATGCCGATGGCAAGCCAGTGACGGGTGCCGACGGCCTGTTCAAGACGACCGGTCTGGCGGCGATTGCAGTAATGGAAAAACGCGACTGGGACATGGCTTACCCGGCTGCCGACCGGGCCGGCGATTGGGGCTTCGCCTTTTATAACGGACAAGGTCAGGCAAAAGAGAATGATCTGAATTGCATCACCTGCCACCGGCCTTTGGCAGGTATGGATTATCTATTCACCTATTCCCGCCTAATCCAGTTTTAGCAAAACTGTCGTGATCGCATAGATCACATAGCGGCCATCCTAGGCCGCGTCTTGTTCCATAGCCGCCGAATAATCGCCGTTACAGGCCAGACTGTTACATTTTTCCCTGTGCAACAGGGCACGGGTGGCGGCTTGCAGGTTTTCCGGTTTGCCGGCCCAGGCCTTCAGGCAAGGCTCTTGCAGTGCCCGACCATAAGAGAAACTGAGCGGCCAGGGCAGTCCCTTGTAGGTGGCGTTCATCGCATTGAGATGGGCACTCGCCAGTGTCGCGCTCTGGCCGCCGGACAGGAACACAATACCGGGCAGGGCCGTCGGCACGGCATCCAGCAGACAGCGCACGGTTTTATCTGCCACCTCTTGCACATCGGCTTGTTGCGGGCATTGCTTGCCTGAGATCACCATGTTGGTTTTCAGTATGGTATGGGCAACGGAAACACCCTGGGTCTCCATCGCGTGAAACAGGATCTTCAGGGTTTTTTCCGTGATGCGGTTACACATATCAATGTCGTTATCCGCATCCATCAATACCTCCGGCTCTACCATCGGTACGATACCGGCCTCCTGACACAGGGCCGCATAGCGGGCCAGGGCGTGGGTGTTGGCATCAATACAGGCCTGACTGGGGATCTGCTCGCCGATGGTAATCACGGCCCGCCACTTGGCGAACTTCGCCCCCAACTCTTTGTACTCGGCCAGACGTTCCCGCAACCCGTCCAGCCCCTCCGTGACTTTTTCGTCGGGGTGCCCCGCCAGTTGTTTGGCACCGGTATCCACCTTGATACCGGGCATGATGTCTTGCTCAATCAGTACCTGGGTAAAAGGAGTCCCGTCGGCGGTGGCCTGACGAATGGTCTCGTCAAACAAAATCATGCCGCTGACATATTCATTACACCCCGGCGCGGTAATCAACATTTCCCGGTAGGTGCGGCGGTTTTCCTCCGTCGATTCCAGCTTAATGGAATCAAAACGTTTTTTAATGGTGGCATGGCTTTCGTCTATGGCCAGGATACCTTTGCCTTTGGCCACCATGGCCTCGGCGGTTTGTTGCATCTCTTTTTTATAGTCACTCATGCTGATCCTCTGTGTGTCATTATGTCTGGTAATTTTTAAAAAAAACGCGGCCTGTGTCAATCACTTTCGCTCAGCCAAACGTCAGTGTGAAGTCCGCCGCCGTCAGGTATTCAACCTCAGCTTGTAAATCAGCCTGAGTCAGCGGGTGTTTGTCCAACCAGTCGCTGGAGAACCAGCCGCCGGAGAATTTCAGATCCAGTTTATCCCCATCCACAGTCACTTTTATTTTGGGCGTAGTGGTATTGGAGCGGCTGCGATTCAATACATAAGCGAGGCGCAACAGGATCCCCAAACGTTTCAGGACATCTTTTTCATCCAGCATTAAGTCATCAAACTCTTGCAGGGGATATTTTCTGCGATGCGAACTCACCAGCACCGCCAGCCCTTGTTGTTCCTGACGGGAGAAACCCGGCATATTTGAATGTGACAACAGATAAGCCCCGTGCCGATGATACTGCACATGGGCGATAGCCAAACCGATCTCGTGCAGTTCCGCGGCCCAGAGCAGGATATCGCGATGCTGGTCTTGTAATTGCCAATGCTCTTTGGTCTGCTGAAACAAGGTGTCGGCGGTGCTGATAACCTTTGCCGCCTGCTGCTGATCCACACCATAGTGTTTTGCCATATCACTGACCGTGGCCTTGCGGATATCCACATTCTGCCGTCGGCCAATAAGCTCATAAATAATGCCCTCGCGCAACGCACCCTCGGAAATCTGTATCTGCTTGAGTTTCATCGCTTCAACCACGGCATACAGGATAGCGACACCGCCGGCAAACACCGGTTTTCTGCGCTCCGACAGTTCATCCAGCGAGAGTTGTTCCCAATGTCCTGCTTCCACCAGCTTGTCACGCAAACGTTGCAGGCCCCGGGGTGTTATGCCAGTCTCACACCAGCCCTGTGCGACCAGCACCTCACTGATAGTGCGGATAGTGCCTGAGGAGCCCAGCACCGAGTCC
>JBPCXW010000083.1:0-17471 GCA_051008185.1 Gammaproteobacteria bacterium | reverse complement strand
GCATCAACGTGCTGGGACTGAGGCAGGCCATCACCCAAAGTTTTTTGGGCTGTCTCAGAAATATCCTGCCCTTCCTGCTCTACGGCCTCGCCATGTTCGCATTTTTCCTGCTGGCCGTTACCCCGCTGGGGCTGGGCCTGCTGGTTTATATCCCCGTCGCCCTCGCCGCCATGTATGCGTCCTACCGGGATGTCTTTGCCATTGCGCCGCAGGACTTGCCATAGCATGGCTGGAAATTTTTCCGTAGCCGGTTATACTGTCCGGGTCACTCGTATTGATCAACAAGTGGAGGATTATCCATTATGAGTCATGAAGAAGATAAAATCTTTTTTCGTAATTACGCGATTATCATTGCACTGCTGGCTGTCCTGATTGGCGTGTTTCTGGTGCTTGCCCGCATAGTCGGTATTGATGAGGACTTGTTAGCCAAGAGTCACGAGGCGACAACCGCTGTGAATACGGCACCGGTAGGGCAGGTGAGAATGGAAGGGGATATTGAGAAACAGGCCGTTGCCGCGACTGCCAAACCGGCCGCGGCCACCGGCAAGCCGGTGAGTACAGGCGAGCAGATTTATTCAGGTTTGTGTGTCACCTGTCACGGCGGCAACATACCAAACATCCCGCATGTGGGTGATACGGCGGATTGGGCGCCGCGTATCAAACAAGGTATGGCTCTGCTGTATGAACACGCTCTGGTCGGTTTTACCGGCAACAAGGGCATCATGCCGGCCAGAGGCGGCAACCCGGCATTGACCGATGCGGAAGTCAAGGCCGCCGTGGATTACATGGTCGCACAGAGCCGCTAACACTCCCCCGATTTAATCAGCGACGTCTTCCGTATTGATCATGGCCCGCTCCGATATATCCCGCCATTTCTGATATTTTTCCCTGAACGCCGTATAGGATTCATAAACACGTTTGAAATTGGCATCTTTCTCCGCTTCCTCATCCAGTGCCTCATCGGTCATTTCTTTTAGCGTCTCCAGCACATCGTCAGGAAACGGCAATACCTGTAAAGTCTTTTTGCCACGCAACTCCTCCAGCGCCACCGAATTGTAATGTTCCATAATCGTCATACTCCAGCTACCCACTGATACCGTCACTTCCTCAACAATGGCTTGCAGATCGGCAGGCAGGCTATTCCATTTGTCCTTGTTGACGATCAACTCCAGTGTGGTGGAAGGCTCATGCCAGCCGGGGTAATAATAATAGTCCGCCGCCCGGTATAAGCCCATACGCAGATCATGCGACGGGCCCACCCATTCGGTGGCATCAATCGTGCCCCGTTCCAGAGCGGTGTATAACTCGCCGCCGGATATCAGGATCGGATTGCCGCCCGCCCGCTTCAACACCTTGCCGCCCAGCCCCGGTATCCGCATACGCAAACCTTTGATGTCCGCCACGGAATCGATTCGTTTATTGAACCACCCCCCCATCTGTATCCCGGTGGTGCCGATCGGAAACGGCATCAGGTTAAACGGCTCATACAACTCTCGCCATAACTCCAGACCACCGCCATGGTTTATCCATGCCTGTGCTCCGGCGGAGGTCATACCGAACGGGACGCTGGAAAAAAACTGTGCCGCCGGAACCTTGCCCGCCCAATAATACGGGGTGCCGTGACCCATCTCGGCCACACCCTGGGACACGGCATCAAACACCTCCAGTGCCGGCACCAACTCACCGCTGGCATAAACCCGGATGTCCAGCCGACCACCGCTCAGCGATCGCACCTTGTCGGCGAGCCGCTCCGGTGCCTCCTGCAATACCGGGAAGTTGGCCGGCCAGGTGGTGACCATCTTCCAGCGATAGATCTTGCTCTTATCCACCTCCACCTGCTCGCCGCCGGTCTGTTGCTTTTCACCACAGGCAATCAGCAGACTGCCCACCCATAACAACAACACTAGTTTCATATAACGCATGTGATATTCCTGTATAAATTGATCGTGTTTATTTTACACCGTTTCCAGATTGGCATAAGCCAGCACCAACCATTTTGAACCCTTTTTTTCAAAGTTTACCTGAATCCGGGCGTGATCGCCCTGGCCTTCCAGATTCAACACCGTGCCTTCACCGAATTTGGCATGGCTCACCCGTTGTCCCGGGTTGAACCCTCTGGTGTTACCGCCTGCCACCGGTTTTGGCCGCGCAAAAAATTTCCGATTGACACTGCCGCCCATACGGATCTCGTTGATCAACTCCGCCGGTATTTCGTCAAGGAAGCGTGAGGGCTGCGGATAATATTCCGAACCGTATGTACGCCGATGCTGGGCGTAACTCAACACCAGGTTTTGTTTCGCTCTGGTAATCCCGACATAGCACAGGCGCCGCTCCTCCTCCAGTTGTGCAGGGTCGCCGCTACTGCGCTGGTGCGGGAACAGACCCTCTTCCAGCCCGGTCAGATAGACCTGTTTGAATTCCAGACCCTTGGCCGTATGCAAGGTCATCAGGTTCACCGCATCGGCACGGGCGTCGGCCTGGGTCTCACCGGACTCCAGCGCGGCATGGGCCAGAAAGGCCGGTAGCAGTTGCAGATCGCCATGCACCTCCTTGTTCACCTGAAACTCCCCGGCGGCATTGACCAACTCCGCCAGGTTTTCTATGCGCGCCTCACCTCTCTCACCTTTTTCCTTTTCAAAATGCGGGATCAAACCGCTACGCTGGATCACCGCATCCATCGCCTCCCCAAGCGGTATGTCCTGCAAACCCGCACCGAGTTCATGCAACAAACTGAAGAACTGATCCAGTGCATGCAGGGCGCGGGTGGATAACAGTTTATGTTGCACCAGTTCCACGCCGGCCTGCCACAGGGAACAGTCGCCCTTGCGGGCCTGAGCGCGGATCTCCTCCACCGTGCGCTGACCGATACCGCGAGTGGGCGTATTGATGATGCGCTCAAACGAGGCATCATCATCGTGATAAGCGGCCAGACGCAAGTACGCCAGCGCATCCTTGATCTCGGCCCGCTCATAAAAACGCATACCACCGAATACCCGGTACGGCACCGCCTCCTGCATTAGTGCCTCTTCCAATACCCGCGAGTTGGCGCTGACCCGATACAACACCGCACACTCCTGATAACTGATGTTATCGTCCGCCCGCGCGGCCTTGATCCGTCCGACCACAAAGCGGGCCTCATCCTGTTCATTGTAGGCGGCATACTGATCCAGCTTTGCCCCCTGTTCCCCGTCAGTCCATAACTGTTTCCCGAGACGTTTGGCGTTGTTCGCGATGAGGGCATTGGCGGCATTCAGGATATTCGCGGTGGAACGGTAGTTCTGTTCCAGCCGGTACAGTGTCGGGGCGGTGAAATCCCGTTGAAACCTTTGCATGTTCTCCATGCGTGCGCCGCGAAAACTGTAAACAGATTGATCATCATCACCAACGGCAAAGATGTTGCCCGTCTCACCGACCAGCAGGCGCAACCAGGTATACTGCAAATCATTGGTGTCCTGAAACTCATCCACCAGTATATGACTGAAGCGTTGTTGATAATGCCCCAGCAATTTTGTGTTATCCCGAAACAACTCGTGGGCGCGCAATAACAGTTCGGCAAAATCCACCAGACCGGAACGATCACAGGTCTGTTGATAGTGCTGATAAATGTCAATCATCTGCTGCAAGCTGGGATCACCCTGCCCGTCAATGTGCTGCGGGCGCAGGCCATCATCTTTGCGCGCATTGACAAACCACTGCGCCTGACGCGGCGGGTACCGGGCCTCATCCAGACTCATGGAGCGAATCACCCGACGCAAGGTGCGTAACTGATCCTCACTGTCCAGTATCTGAAAACTCTCCGGCAGGCCCGCCTCCTGCCAGTGGGCGCGCAACAGGCGATGAGCGAGGCCGTGAAACGTGCCCATCCACATACCGCCCGGCGGGCGTTGCAACAGGTGCTGTATCCGTGAGCGCATCTCGGCGGCGGCCTTGTTGGTGAAGGTCACCGCCAGGATGCCGTAGGGCGAGGTTTGTTCGGTTTCTATATACCAGGCGACACGGTGCGTCAGGACGCGGGTCTTGCCACTACCCGCACCGGCGAGGATCAGGATATTACCCGCCGGTGCCGCGACCGCCTCGCGTTGGGCCGTGTTCAAGCCGTCTAAAACAAGCGATACATCCATTAAATAATTCTCTGTCAGCACGGGGTGATAGAATGGCCGATTAGTATAACAACTTGAGAGCATCATGGACGCACTAAACGAAAGACAATCACAAACCGACCTGATAGAACAGTTGCTGACACTCTGTCGGCAACAAGGCGCCGATGCGGCGGAAGCGTCCATTGATAGCGGGCACGGTCTGGCGGTAACCGTGCGTATGGGACAGGTAGAGACCATTGAGCACCAGCGTGACAAGGGGCTGGGCGTGACCGTGTATAGAGGGCGGCGCAAGGGCTCTGCCTCCAGCAGTGACTTTTCTGCTGCGGCATTGAAGGAAACCGTCACGGCGGCCTGCACCATCGCCGCACAGGCCAGTGAAGATGAGTGCGCCGGTCTGATAGAGGCCGCCTGTCTGGCCACCGACATTCCCGATCTGGATCTGTATCACCCCTGGGAGCCGACCCCCGATCAGGCCATAGACATGGCGACTGAATGTGAGAACACGGCGCGCGGGCAGGACAAACGTATCACCAATTCCGAGGGCGTGTTGGTCTCCACTTATTCAGGCAGTCATCTGTATGGTAACAGTCACGGTTTCAGCGGCGGCTGGGATTGGTCCAGCCATAATATAGAGTGCACCCTGATCGCCGAACAGGATGGCCTGATGCAGGCCGGTAACTGGTACAGCCGCGCCCGTGACCGGAATGATCTGCAGGCCATTGATGCCGTCGGCAGGCAAGCGGCGGAACGCACCCTGTCGCGGCTGGGCGCGCGCAAGCTCGGTACCCGTCAGGCACCGGTGATCTTTGAAGCGCCGGTGGCAAGCAGCCTGTTTGCCGCCCTGATCAACGCCATCTCCGGCGGCGCACTGTACCGCAAGGCGACATTTTTACTGGACAAGCTCGGTGAACAGATCTTCCCTGACGATATGCAGATACATGAACAGCCGTTCCTGAAAAAGGCTCAGGGTAGCGCGCCCTTTGATAATGACGGCATGGCCACCGGCAACAAACACTTTGTGCGCGACGGGATCCTGCAAGGTTATGTATTGAGTGCCTACTCCGCCCGCAAGCTGGGGCTGCAACCTACCGGCAATGCCGGCGGCGTGCATAATCTGACAGTGGAAACCGGCAACGACACCTTGTCCGACCTGATCAAGCAGATGCATACCGGCCTGCTGATCACCGAGCTGATCGGTTTCGGTGTGAATCAGGTTACCGGTGACTATTCCCGCGGTGCCTCGGGCTTTTGGGTTGAAGGCGGCGAGGTGCAATACCCGGTGGAAGAGATCACCGTAGCCGGCAACCTGACGGAGATGTTCCGTCAAATCACTGCGGTGGGTGGGGATGTGGATCGGCGCCGCAACATCAGAACCGGATCAGTATTAGTGGAGAACATGACTATTGCCGGAGAGTAGTGCGGCAATGACGGCGGCATCTCCGGCTCAGACCTTCTCTTCCTGTCGGTGCTTGGTTGACTCTTTCCCGGTCAGGTGCAAGCGCGAATAGATTCCGCCCCGCCTGAGCAGCTCAAGGTGCGTACCGGATTCCACTATCCGGCCTTGATCCAGTACAAAGATATGATCCGCTGCCTCGGTGGTGGAGAGCCGGTGGGCGATGATGATGCAGGTGCGGTTCTGCTTGATGGCCTCCATCGCTTGCTGGATCAGGCGTTCTGATTCGGTGTCCAGTGCCGAGGTGGCCTCGTCCAGAATCAATATCGGGGCATCTTTCAGGAAGGCCCTTGCCAGAGCGATACGTTGTTGCTGACCGCCGGACAGGCGGGAGCCGTTGCTGCCTATCGGGGTATCAAGACCTTGCGGCAGGGCGTGGATAAACTCCAGTGCGTGCGCCTTTCCCGCCGCCTGAATTATCGCCTCCTCGGTCGCCCCGGCGGCATCGCCATAGGCGATATTGTTTCGCACCGTATCGTTGAACAGGATCACATTCTGGCCCACATAAGCCATCGCATGACGCAACTCGGCCAGTGACAGACTGTGTATGTCTTTACCATCCAGCAGGATCTGTCCCTGCCTGTATTCATACAAACGCGGCAACAGATTGACCAGACTGCTCTTGCCACTACCGGAGGTACCTACCAGGGCCACCGTCGTGCCCGGCTCAATCGTGACATTGATATCCTGCAACACCGGGGCGGAAGAATCGGTATAGCTAAAGTTGATTTGTTTGTATTCAAGACGTCCCGCCACACGCTCCAGAGTATGTTGCGGGTTATCGTGCTCAATATCCTGATCGATAAAACTGAACACACTCTCGCAGGCCGTCAGCCCGCGTTGCATGTGTTCGTTGATGCGCGCCAGCCGTTTGATCGGGTTCAGTATCATCAGTATCGCGGCAAAAAATGAGTTGAACTCATCCACCCTCATCGTTTCCGCCGCGGCATTGGCGGCGGCGATATAGACAATAGCTGACAGGCCAAAGGCGGTAATGATCTGTATCGCGGGCGAACCGGCGGCGGCGGCGGTGCTGAATTTCATATTCTTCAAGCGGTTCTGATCGCTACTCTTGGTGAATTGTCGCAATGCCTGCTCCCGGCCGCCGAAGATTTTTATAATGCGGTGACCGTTGATGGACTCCTCCAGTATGTGATTAATCCCGGCCATGGAATCCTGCACCTCTCCGCTCATCCTGCGTAGCCGTCTTCTGATGATCATCAACACGACGGCAATCAACGGCCCGGCAAGTAGCGCGACCAGGGTCATCACCCAATTTATATACAACATCCAACCCATCAAACAGAAAATGGTAAGCGTATCCCTCACTGCCGTAGTCAAGGCATCAGTGGAGGCCTCTTTCAGTTGCGTCACATCGTAGGTGAATTTTGATATCACGGCCCCGGCACTCAAATTATCCAGCGTGGCATTGGGCAAGGCCAGCAAGCGTTTGAACATCGCGATACGTAAATCCATAATCACCTTGTTTGATACCCAATTCATGGACAGGTTATTGACATAAGCCGCCGCACCGGCGAGGCTGAACAGGATAAGTATCGGCAGGATAACCAGTTTTGTCAGATTGGTTTCCTGCTCAAGGAACACACCGGCGGTGATGTACTTGAATAACGCGGCAATGGCCGGGGTGATCATCGCCAGCATCACCATCGCACCCAGTGCCGCACTGAACACCCGCCAGTATCTCTTCACATGGGTTAGCAGGCGCAGATACAGGTGCAGGTCGGTTTTATTCGCTGTGGAGGCCATTTTTGACATTGTGGCTGAGGCTAAATAGTTTCACGAGTATATAGAAAGTGCCGATTATATGCGATAATTGCACCTGTTATCTTTCACAACCATCAATGAATACACGAGTTGTATGTCAAAAAAACACCCCATTATCGCCGTAACCGGTTCTTCCGGGGCCGGTACCAGTAGCGTGAAAACGGCCTTTGAGCATATATTCCGCCGTCAGGGTTACAACGCCGCCGTCATTCAGGGAGACGGGTTCCATCGCTACGACCGCGAACAAATGGACAAGACGGTGGAAGATGCCGCCAGGGACGGGCGCCACATTACCCACTTCGGCGTGGAGGGCAACCTGTTTGACGAGCTGGATGAACTGTTCAAGGGTTACGCCAAAAATGGCTCCGGCAAGCGGCGCTTTTATGTGCATAACGAAACCGATGGCGCCGTGCATGGTTATCCGCCCGGCGCATTCACCCCCTGGGAGGCGTTGCCGAAGAATACCGACCTGTTGTTTTATGAAGGACTGCACGGCGGTCTGGTCACCGGGGATTATGATTTCGCCGGTTATGTGGATCTGCTTATCGGTGTCACGCCGATTATCAATCTGGAATGGATACAGAAAATTTATCGCGACAAGGATGTAAGAGGCTATACCGCCGAAGATGCCACGATGATGATACTGGATCGCATGCATGACTATGTGCATTACATCACGCCGCAGTTCTCCCGCACCGATATTAATTTTCAGCGCGTGCCTACCGTGGATACGGCCAATCCGTTCGGCGCGGTGCAGATCCCGACCAGTGATGAGAGTTTCACCGTCATTCACATCCGCAACCGGGAAAAATTCAATACCGATTTCCATTATCTGCTGGAAATGCTGAACGGCTCTTTTATGTCCACTCCCTATACTATAGTAGTGCCGGCTGGCAAAACCGATTTCGCGATGCAGCTGATTATGGACCCGATTGTCAAAGCCCTGGTGGAACAACGTGGCGCGGATGCTGTGGCGGATCATTAGCGTATGAGACAAAAATGGCAATGGCCCCCCACCAAAGCAGGCTTCGCCTCCTTTGGCTCCCCCTCAAGGGGGGAGCAATAACACCATGACGAAGCTTGGCACGAATAGCTCCCCCCTTGAGGGGGAGCCGGTGGCACAAGGGCGTAGCCCGTAGTGGCTCCGGTGGGGGGACATTGCTGAGTTTGTCTCATAAGCACTGAGCCGCTACAGATGCCTGACACCACGCGGTTTGTGCGATACAATAGACCCTATGCGTTCCATTCTCATTCTCAATCCCAAAGGGGGTAGCGGTAAAAGTACTCTGGCAATGAATATCGCCGGGTATTTTGCCTCTCAGGGTCGGCGGGTCGCTTTGGCGGACTGTGATCAACAGGCATCTTGCAATGACTGGTTGGCGGTGCGTGGCGAGGCGGCCCCGGCGATCCACCGTGCTGCTATCGTCGGCGGCAAGTTGCAGGTGAAAAAACGCCCCGAGGTGTTGATCATTGACAGCCCGGCGGCGTCCCACGGGGCGAAACTTGCCGGGTATGTCAAACATGCCCAGACTGTGATCATCCCCGTGTTGCCCTCGCCTCTGGATATGCGGGCGGCGGAGCGGTTTATTGACGAGTTGTATGGTCTGCGCAAACTGATCAATAAGAAAATCACTCTGGCGACCGTCGCCAACCGGATGCGCGAAGACACTATCGCGGCGGCGCAACTGGAAAATTATTTGGGCGCGATAAAATTGCCGGGCGGACGGAAGTTGCCTTTCATTACTACACTGCGCGCCAGCCAGAACTATGTCAAGGCGGCGGAGAAGGGTCTGAGTATTTTTGAATTCGCCCCGGCCAAGACCCTGTATGACAGGGAGCAGTGGGAACCGCTGCTACGCTGGCTGAAAAGCCACCGCAGTATTCCTTCCTGACGGCCTGCCGTTCAGGGTTGAGTGCCCTCCATATCCTGCGCGGTGGATGCCTGAGCGAGTTGCGTGGCGACCGCCAGACCTTCCCGGTAATACCTTGAGGCCGTCGGCAAGTCGCCTTCCTGCTCCAGCAGTTGTGCCAGTTCCTGATAGGTCTCCGGGTGCGCCTGAACCGCGATACTTTCTTCCAGATAGGCCCTGGCCTTGCCCCAGAGATTATTTTTTCTGCTTAGTCTGCCGAGGGTCAATAACAGCACGGGATCCTGATGGCGGGTGGTCAGAATCTTTTGCATAAAATCCAGTTGCGCGGCGGAATCCTTGCCATCAACCAGACCGTACAGACGCACCAGTTCCGGCTCCGGGTGCTGCTTGATCGCCTTGCGTAACAGGGGCTCGCAATCCATCGTGTCACCGAAACGCAAACGCTGTTTCACATAAGTCTCCAGCAGATACGCCTGCCGCCGCCTGAGCCGGGACGGGATCGCCTGCCAAACCTGTTGCACCTGCTCCCGGCCAAGCGTCTCACCGGCCTCCTGCAACAGGCCCGCATAAGCGGTAACCTGCCGGGCGTTCAGTTCCGCCTCCGGCAACAGGCCTTTTTTGCCGAACCGTTGCAATAACTCCACCACCTGTCTCCATTCCTTCAGTGCCGCGGTTGTGTTTAACAACAACACCTTGATCCGATTGTGTCGCGGCTTCTCCGCCGCGAGTTTTTTCAGGGTCGTGCCGGCCTGCTCGTATTGTTTCCGGCCCAGTTGTAACTCGGCCTGAGTCAATGCCACCGCTACCGAGGCCTTGTCATTACAATCATGGGCCAGACGCAGATAACGATCCCGCCGCGCCGTCTGATCCTGCAACTGCGCCGCCCTTGCCGCGCCGAGATAATTCACAACCGGATTATTGCTATAGGCGGCACCTTTACGAAAAGCGTTTTCCGCATGCCGCCAGTCACCTTCCACCATCGCCAGCATACCGTTGTTCAGATATTTTTCCGCTTGGTACTGACGTCTGTACTGCCGCCACTTGCTGTAATCACGCGGCAACCCGAGCAGACGCAACAGCAGGATGCAGGCATAGCTGCAAATAATGAAGCCCAATACAAAGACACAAATAAACACGGCGACACTGGTGTGGATCAACCAGCCGCCCCATGTGAATACTACCCGGCCTGAATCGGCCGTCAGCAATTCACCCAGCAGGATGGCGACAAACAGACCGCCGAATACGATCAGTATAAATCTCATTCGTCTGTCGTCGTCGCCGGTGTCGGATCAGCCGTTCGCGCGTTGGTGGCGGTGGTTGCATTGGTATAGGCTTCCAGCGCGGCAATGGTACGCGCCAGAGAAGGCAAGACCGGATGTAAATCCACTGTCACTATCTGTTGCAGGGAATCCAGTGCGACACTGACATCAGTATCATTGTCGTCAAAGTATCGGTTCAGCCAATCAATCACCGATTGCACCGAGTACCTGAAGGCATCCGTGTCCCTCAACAACACCGCCAGCCGCGCGGCCTCCAGTTGCAGGCGCAGATTTTGATACAGGAAATAGCGTTGCTCCGGCAACAGCACGGCCAGC
Organism: Gammaproteobacteria bacterium; assembly: GCA_051008185.1. Taxonomy (GTDB): domain Bacteria; phylum Pseudomonadota; class Gammaproteobacteria; order Eutrophobiales; family Eutrophobiaceae; genus CAXMWX01. The sequence continues at coordinate 6,667 of JBPCXW010000083.1, read as the reverse complement.
CCCTGCCCGTCGGTTTTGCTGATCTGCACCAGTGATTTCAACTCCTGCCAGACTGAGCCGGCCAACCGGTTCCAGCCGCCGTCCGCCGCCGGTGTCTGATCCTGCGTATCCTGTGGTGCCGCCAGTTTGGCCCCGACAAGTTCGTTCAGGGGTAGCTTGTCAATGCGTCCGGCCAGATTACCCAACAACAAATTCAGGCCGGTGATATCAACCTGTTTGGTGGCTTGCAGATCGTTTATCACCGCAATCAGTGCGTCTCTGACCACCAGCAAACCGGGATCAGGCAGGCGTTGCAGGCGTTGATCGGCGGCCTGCAGGGCCGCCAGTGCCGTGCCCACATCTTTTTCCAGCAGCAGGCGGTGTGAGGCGATGAACAACAGATACTTCACCTCCGCCAGTGCCCAGCCCGTATCCAGATTGAGCCTTTGATAGAGTTCGCTGAAATCAAGACCCAGTCCGGTTGCATATTCGTTCATGTTGTCCGCGCGCTCCGCCAGACCCTGTACTTGTTCGGACATACCATCCACGCGCTCTGCCAGACCTTGTAACTGCTGTTGCAACTGTTCTGTCTGTTGTGCCGAACCGGTAAATCGCGTCTGCAACGCGGCAAGTTGTTTATCGTTACCGCCTTGTAGCAACTGTAACCAATACAAATACGCACCGCCGGCAAGCGCCGCCAGTATCAGGAACAGGAGCAGCACCCACGGCCAGCGTTTGCCGGCGGGTTTTTTAGCCGTGCTTGTGTTCGCGACTGCGGTATTTTTTGCTGTCAATGCTCTGCCTCATATAGTTTATAAAGTGCCTGCAATAACGCGTAATCATCGGCGGCCTGCGCGTACGATACCCGATTGAACCCCGTTGCCTGTGCTGCGGCGGCGACGCGCTCACCCCAAACCAGCACCGGTGTGGTCAGCAGGCCCGGCAATTCGTCGGACGGGATCATACTGCTGAAGTTGTCTATCCCTTCGGCACTGGTGAAGATCATCACATCGGGCCGGTTCTGATGCCAGATTGTAGTGAATCGCGCCGGGTTTGTCTCCGGCAGCTTGCGTCTATACAGTTCCAGACAACTTGTGTCCGCACCGCGTTGTTGCAATGTCTGTTGTAACAACTCCCTGCCGCCTTCACCTTTGATGATCAGGACGGATTTACCCTGCACCGCCGCCTGATCAAGCTGTGGCAACGCAAGCAGGGCCTCGCTGCCTATGCCGGTGTCGGCACATAACACCTGATCAATGCCGTTGCGTTGCAAACTGTCGCGGGTCCCGTCGCCCATGGCGAAGACCGGAACGGCGGCGATGGTCGTGATGCTCTTCGGGAACTGTAAGCAAAACTGCTGCACGGCATTGCGGCTGACAAAGATCACCAGCGCGGCCGCGGCAAGTTGTTCGCGGGCCGTTGGCCCCGCCGACAGGGGTTCTATTTCAATCACCGGAAACATCACCGGGTTGCCGCCGGAACGGCGGATCAAATCACACAGGGCCTCTGCCTGTTGCACCGGTCTGGTCACCAGGATGCGCTTGCCCGTCAGTGCCCTGCTATTGATCTGCATCTGTCTGTAACTCCCGCAGGATTGCGTCAGCACCTTGCGCCAGCAAGGTGTCGGCCAACTGTTGCGCCAGTTGTTGCGCCTGTGATTTGCTGCCCCGGACATCTGCGCGCAGAATCGTGGAGCCGTCCGGCCTGCCTACCAGTGCCCGGATGGCTATGCTGTCTGCATCGCAACTGGCGAACACCGCCAGCGGCAGGTGACAACTACCGAACAGATGCCGACTGACCATACGCTCGGCGGTCACACACAAGCGGGTGTCGGGGTCTTGCAGTACGGATACCCGTTGCAGGGTGTCGTTATCGTCCGCCCTGATCTCTATGCCGAGTGCGCCCTGTCCCACTGCGGGTAACATCGTGTCGGTGCTGATGCGCTCGCGGATACGTTGCTGCATACCCAGACGCTTTATGCCGGCGGCGGCGAGGATCAGGGCATCATAATCACCGGCATCCAGTTTTGCCAGACGTGTCCCCACATTGCCGCGGACATCTACCAGTTGCAGATCAGCACGCCAGGCCTTCAACTGACACTGCCGGCGCAGGCTTGAGGTGCCGACCCGCGCGCCTGCGGGCAGGTCGGCCAGAGTAACGAAGTGATTGGCGATAAACACATCTGTCGGGTCTTCGCGTTGCATGATCACCGGCAGGGCAAGTTGTTCCGGCAAATCAATCGTGACATCTTTCATAGAGTGCACCGCGATGTCGGCACGCCCGGTCAGGAGCGCCTGCTCCAGCTCCTTGATGAACATACCCTTGCCGCCGATGCTACCCAGAGTCTTGTCAGGGAAACGATCCGCCGTGGTCTTCACGCTGATAATCTCCACACTGCAATCGGGGTGGCGGGCCAGCAAACACTCCCGCACATGCTCGGCCTGCCAGACGGCGAGCGGGCTTTCCCTGCTGACAATGCGTAATTTTTTATTTGACATGATTGAACTTTTAGGCGGAAATTCAGGTAAAGTATAAAGGAATTACAAACTTTATTTGGCAGAAAGCTGATGAAACTGGGCGTCATTATGGATCCCATTGCCGGGATCAACTATAAAAAGGACACCACACTGGCAATGTTGCTGGCCGCACAGGCACGCGACTGGGAGCTGTATTATATGGAAATGAATGATCTGGCATTTCCGGCCGATGTGCCGCGGGCGAGTTACCGGCGGCTCAAGGTGATGGCTGATCCGGAGCAGTGGTATGAGTTCACCGACAGCGGGGAGATCGCCCTGGCTGAGCTGGATGTGATCCTGATGCGCAAGGACCCGCCTTTTGATATGGAGTACATCTATGCAACCTATCTACTGGAATATGTCGCCGCGGCCGGCACGCTGGTAGTCAATAACCCGACCGGCCTGCGCTCGGTCAATGAAAAGTTTTTTATCAAACACTTTCCGGAGTGCATCGCCCCGACACTGATTACCCGCGATGCCCGGCGCATCAGGGAGTTTATCGCCGAGCAGCAACAGATTGTGTTGAAACCCTTGCACGGTATGGGCGGTGAATCGATATTTCGTGTTGATGCGAATGAGGGCAATATCAATGTCATCATTGAAACGATCACGCAAAACGGCAGTCGCTATGTGATGGCGCAAAAATACCTGCCTGACATTGCCGACGGAGACAAACGCATAATGTTGATCAACGGCGAGCCGCTGGATTATGCTCTGGCCCGCATCCCCGCCCCCGGCGAGACCCGCGCCAATCTGGTTGCCGGTGGTAGCGGCGAGGGTCGGGAGTTGTCGGATAGGGATCGCCGGATATGTCAGCAGGTCGGGCCGGTGTTGAAAAAGATGGGGTTGCTATTCGCCGGGCTGGATGTGATCGGCGATTACCTTACCGAGATCAATGTCACCAGCCCGACCGGTGTGCGGGAGCTGGATCGCATTTACCAACTGGACATCAGCGGCAAGCTGATGGATGTTATTGTAACCACACGAGTTGAATCATGAGTGCCACTATCACTGCAACACCGGAAATCACCCCTGGCGACAGACTTGGCATTACCTTGTGTCTGGCGTTGATAGTGCATGTGCTGGCAGTGTTGGGGATCACCTTCGCCCCGCAGGACAAACCCCGGCCGCGTTATGAGTCGATGCAGATCGTCCTGGTAGAACAGCAAGACCCGGTGCCGGAACAGGCACCGGCACCGGTACCGGCACCGCCACCTGTGGAGATACCAGCGGTAATGGAAGAGGAGATACAACAAGCGATTGCGCCCGAGCAAGAGGAGGATGAACAAGCACCGCAACAAGCTGTAATGGAAAACGCCATCGCACCGGAACCGGAACCGGTTGATCACCCCAGTGCCAGCACCCTGATCGCCGAAGGCTTCAAGGCCGCGACACGCAGCGAGGCGGCACAAGCAACATCGCAAAGATGGATGGAGCCTCCCCGACGCACCTTCATCTCTGCCAGTACCCGTGCCTATAAATACGCCGCCTACATGGAGGCCTGGCGCGCCAAGGTTGAGATGATCGGCAACCTCAACTATCCCGATGAAGCGCACAAACGCAGCATCAATGGTAGTCTGGTACTGGAAGTCGCCCTGAACCCTGACGGCTCGGTGGATCAGATCGTCATTCGCCGCTCATCGGGATACAAACTGCTGGACGATGCGGCCATCCGCATTGTTGAACTGGCCGCACCCTTCGCCCCGTTCCCCTCATCCTTCGCCGGGGAGACCGATGTCCTGCACATCACCCGCACCTGGCAGTTCCTCAAGAACCGTGATTTTCGCTAGAACAGTGCCCCTTTATTTGCCACTGGCATTGACCTGAGATTTGGGGTAGTATTACCGCCATGCAAAGTAGCAATTTGACCAACCGTTTCCTGATTGCGATGCCGGCCTTGGCGGATCCCAATTTCCACCATACTGTAACTTATATCTGCGCCCACAACGAAGAAGGTGCGATGGGCATTGTGATCAACCGCCCGCTGGATTTGGAATTCGGCGAGATCATTCAACAGATGAATCTGAAACCCAATAATCAGGATGTGCAACACCTGCCCATCTATCATGGCGGGCCGGTACAAATTGATCGCGGTTTTGTGTTGCATGATCCCGATGAAGAATGGTCGTCCTCTATTCAAATCAGTCCGGATCTCGGTATGACCACCTCCCGTGACATCCTGGAGGCCATCGCCGCCGGTGAAGGGCCGGAACATTCGCTGATCGCACTGGGCTATGCCGGTTGGGCCTCGGGACAACTGGAACAGGAACTGATGGATAACGCCTGGCTGAGTGCGCCGGTAGATGCCGATATTATTTTCAACACGCCGTGTGACAAGCGCTGGACATCGGCCACCGCCCTGCTCGGATTCGCCAGCCACCAAATCTCTCCAGAGGTGGGCCACGCGTGATGCGGCTGACACTGCTCTGTTTCGATTATGGAACGAAACGGATTGGTGTTGCAGTTGGCCAGACCCTTACCGGGACCGCCACACCGCTTGAAACGATCACGGTCAGCGGCAATCGCCCCGACTGGGGCAGGATTGAAACCCTGATAGATGAATGGCAGGCTGACGCTCTGGTCGTCGGCGAACCGCTAACCCTGCGCGGCGAACGTCAGGAGCTTGGCGACGCCGCTGATCGGTTCTGCCGACAACTGACCGGGCGCTTCAACCTGACCGTGCATAGAGCGGACGAGCGACTGACCACCAGAGAAGCCCGGACACGACACCCGTCACCGGAAAAACGCGATGACATCGCCGCACAGATTATTCTGGAAGGCTGGTTGCAACAACAAAGCACCGGGCCTGATCAATTATGAATATAGACAGCATCAATATAGAACAAGCCATCACCCGACTACACGACGGCCTGCAAGCCCTGCTTCAGCAAACCGGGCGCACGCGGCCGGTGCTGGTCGGTATTCGCACCGGCGGTGTCTGGGTCGCCGAGCGTCTGCATGAACGCCTCGGCACCGAGGAGCCGCTGGGCAAACTGAATATCGCCTTTTATCGCGATGACTTCAGCCGCATCGGCCTGCACCCCAAGGTCACGCCTTCCGAGTTACCGTTTGCGATAGAAGATCGCGATGTCATCCTGGTAGATGATGTGCTGCATACAGGCCGCACCATACGGGCGGCGATGAATGAATTATTTGATTATGGCCGCCCGGCCAGCATCTGTCTGGCGGTGCTGATTGATCGCAGCGGCCATGAACTGCCCATTCAGGCCGATGTGGTCGGAGAAAAACTTGAACTTGCGCCTGATGAACATGCTAAACTCTGCGGTCCGGAGCCTCTGGTTCTGGAACTAACAAAAACAGCGTGACGGATTTGACTACTCAACTGGATCAAAACGGTAAACTAAAGCATTTTCTTTCCATCGAGGCGTTGCCCCGCCCCATTCTTCTTGATATTCTCAACACCGCTGAATCCTTTGCCGGTGTCGCCGGACGGGCAGTCAAAAAAGTCCCCCTGTTACGCGGCAAAACCGTAGTCAATCTGTTCTTTGAACCCAGCACCCGCACCCGCACCACGTTTGAGCTGGCGGCAAAACGCCTGTCCGCCGATGTGCTGAACATCAACCTTGCGACATCGGCGACCAGCAAGGGTGAGTCCTTGCTGGACACGCTACGCACGCTGGAGGCCATGCACAGTGATATGTTTGTGGTGCGCCATCCCAACAGCGGGGCGGCGCACTTCATTGCCCACCACGCCGCCCCCGGTGTGCATGTCATCAATGCCGGAGACGGCCGCCATGCACATCCCACTCAGGCCATGCTGGATATGTTCACGATCAAACAACACAAACCTGACTTTGCCTCCCTGAGTGTGGCCATTGTTGGTGACATCGCACATTCACGGGTGGCGCGTTCGGAGATCCACGCCTTGACTATACTGGGGGTCAGCGACATTCGCGTCATTGCACCTCGCACCTTGTTACCGATGCAAATTGAATCGCTGGGGGTCAGCACCTTTCATGATATGGATCAGGGGCTGGAAGGCGCGGATGTGATCATCATGTTGCGCTTGCAACGGGAGAGAATGCGCTCCGCCCTGTTGCCCGGCGAGCAGGAATACTTTCATTGTTTCGGGCTTACCGGGCAGCGTTTGCAGGCGGCCAAGTCCGATGCCATCGTGATGCACCCGGGGCCGGTCAATCGCGGTGTAGAGA
>JBPCXW010000082.1:0-6116 GCA_051008185.1 Gammaproteobacteria bacterium | reverse complement strand
TATTGCTCCCCCCTTGAGGGGGAGCCAAAGGAGGCGAAGCCTGCTTTGGTGGGGGGATCGACCTAAGGGCTGTCGGTGGTTGGTATCGGGGCACAATCCCAGCTACTATCGCCACGGACGCAGGGCGACAACAAGGTATCGCCGATGCGAATCTGCTGGTACCACTTCGGTGGCGGTAGCGGCAACAACTCCACATCACCGGCAGCCATCGCCTCAAGCGACAGCGTAGTTGAAGCACCACCAGAGCGTACCGGCCCAAAGCGTATCGGTGCCAGCCACTCGCCCTCATTATAGCGGAACACCATAAAGCGAGAGTCGGGCAGATCACTTATATCGTACCTGACATGAATCAAAAGAAAGTTCCGTACACCATCTTCAGCAGAGTCCATAGCGATCAGGGCCAGATCGTGGCTATCCGTGTCCGGGGGGTAAAAGTCCTTGCCGTAGTTGAACCATAAGTACTTCTGTAGCGCGTCCCGCAACGATTTATCCATTTCAACACCGGCGGGCCAAAGTAGCATTTTGGCCTGCCTCGTTTGCCAATACTTTTCCCACTGCGAGTCATCCATTAGTGCCTGCTTGTTACGGAAATAACGCTCCCGATAGTGACGGTCTATGTATTCAGCACGCTCCGGATCGTCTATGGCAACGCGTTCTCGCAACTGTTGTATCTGCAACCAACCGGGGCGCGCCAACTTCTCGCGCACATAGCGGTAAAAATTGTAATCATCCAGCATATCCGGCTCCGCCTCCATACGCTGGAACTGGCTGACGGCACTGATGTTGCGAAAGTCCAGCAACGGACTATTGACGGCCACCATCAGTACCATGATCAACAACCCCAGATTAATTTTGACGCGGCTCAACGCATCGTCCCAACTGTCTCGCCAGCGGATGATGGCGAACAGATAACTGAAAGACAGCAACGCCAACAGTGCCCAGATTAGCACCGCCCAGCAACGGTCCACCGTCCAGCCGTATTGGTTGATGCGCAGATACAAACCCCAGGCGGTAATCAGGCTGGCCACGGGCAACAACGCCACGCTACCGGAAACCAGCCTGTGCAACCAGCGCGGCCAAGGCAGGGAGATCGCGCCGCTGCCGCGATACACGACATTGACTAAAAACAGGATGATGAACTGCCAGAGCATCAGTCTGCCGCTGCCTACGGTGCCCCACAGTACCTGCGGGCCGGTGTATATCAGGCTGCCGAGAAACAGTACATAGACGAAGCTGACCAGCAGTAGCAGGAAGCGTATCAGCACATCCAGATTGCGACCGAACTTGTCAATTAGCTGGTGGTCCTTCGTCAATGAAAGGGCACTGTCAAACGCTAGCACCATCACCGGCACATAAAACCAGCTGGATCTGAAGATGTAATAGAAAAAATCCACCCCTATGGCCCTGAACAGCAGTGCCCAGAGTAGTAGCAGGAGCCAGACAATCAGCATGAACATCCACGCCAGCAATATGGCCAGGGTATTGTGCAAGGCCTGACGGATCAGCGAGGCATAGACCGGCCGCACCTCGCCGCCCACCACCTGCAAGCAGAGTACGGCCTTGAAGCAGAACACCAGCACGGTGACGGCGAACATCATCGTCAGTCCCCTCTCGCGCCCGAGCGGATCGTAAGGCCGCAACTGGCTGCCCATCCATGCACCCATCAACGCCAGCACCAGTGCCGTTACCCCGAGCCAGAACACAACCCGCCGCGATGCCTCGCGGCTTGGCAGGATCAACAGGGCGATGATCGGTGCTGTCAGTAGCAAGGTAGTCAGCGTGTAGATGCCGATGGGATTGTTGTGGGGCCAGATCTCATACTCCAGACACTGGTAGAGACAGAGCAGGGCAAATCCGTGCAACAGGGCTGCTGCGAAATGCCGTCCATTCTGCGACAGGGTTTGCCAACCGTTGTTTAGAACTGTGTTGATTGATGTCATCTCAATGTCCTCTTTTGTTGGACACAGTATAGGGCTTGTCTATTTATTTGTGTGTGTTCTGTATCACCTTATAGTCCGATTCAGGTAATCTTGCCACCCCATAGTTGCTTGATGAAACCGGCAAAGGACAGTATTTCAATTCCATCCTCTGTCCGTCTGGCTTTGGGTTCCCGACATACGAGAATGCGGCGTCCGACACTGGGGTAATCCTGAACAAGGCTGCGTAGCCCTTGCAGGTGATCATTGGTAATTTTGGCACTGGACTTCGCTTCAATGGCAACGGCCATGTCTCCGATGATGAAATCAACCTCGGTGCCACTCGTCAGCCGCCAATAGCTTAGCCGATCCGGACTTTCCGAATAGCTCATATAAGTGGTGAGTTCGTGAAAGATCCAATTCTCAAATGCCTTGCCGTAAAGTTCCCCGCCCGCCCGCAACTCACCGCGCTGTGCCAGACGGTTGACGATGCCGACATCGGTGAAGTAGAACTTGGGCGCAGCTACGGCCCGGCGCTTTGCCCGCTTGCGGTAAGCCGGCAACCAGCAACCCAACAGTGTGTCTATAAGAATCTGGAAATAGTTTTTTGTGGTGTTATTGGATACGCCACTGTCGCGGGCAATGTTAGAAAAGTTAACAATCTCGCCATCGCTGAAAGCCGCAGCATCCAGAAAATCGGAGAAGGCCGGCAGGTTACGTGTTAGTCCCTCGGCGGCAACTTCTTCTTTCAGGTAGTCGGCGATGTAAGCATCCAGCATTCGGTACGGCCGCGCCGCTTCGTAGATGCTTGGCAGATAACCGTGATTCAGCAAACGCTCAAGGTTGAAGTGCTGCCCCAGTTCACTTGCCGAGATGCCATACAATTCATAACGGATGGCGCGACCACCCAACAGATTGGCGGCACCCTTCTTCACCTTACGCGCACTGGAGCCGCATAACGCGAAATGCAGTCCGCGATTCTCAATGAGCCAATGGACTTCGTTCAACAGAGCGGGGACTTTCTGAATTTCATCTATAACCACCTGAACACCATCCGCCGACTGTCCGACCATCGATTCCACCTCCTGACGTAGCAATTCAGGTCGAGAGATATAGCGGCGGTACTCCTCGGATTTCAGCAGGTCAATCCACAGGCCATCGCCATACGCCGCCCGCAACAGCGTACTCTTGCCGGTCTGGCGCGGCCCCCAGAGGAAGAAGGACTCCTTGCCGGGGGCAGGCAGATTGAGGTTTCGCTTGAACATGCGATTCAGATTATCATGATAATTTGAAATGTCAATTCAGATTTGCAAGGAAATTGCTGTCCTTTTTTCCGGCTGATTGAAAGACTCACCCCCGTCCAATTGAAAGGCTTGACTATAAAAAAGGCTATTATTCAGCCATTTAGCGGAATATCGTCCGTCTCGCCACCCGCCTCAAAACCCCCAACGGGAACTGGCCAGTTCAGGTGTCACCCATGTGCCCGGTCTCAGGTGTGCTGGGTCAGGACATGCCATTCCCACCCAAACTCTGCTATAGTCAGAACCCTCATCCAAGGACAAACAAAAGGAGGACAAGGATGAATATCAAACACTGGCCCCAGGCTGAACGGCCGCGGGAAAAACTGTTGCAATACGGTGCTCAATCCCTGAGCGATGCTGAATTGCTGGCCATCTTCATCAACAACGGTTATCAGGGCATCAATGCCGTGGATCTGTCGCGCCGGATGCTCAATGAACTCCGGGGGCTACGCAACCTGCTCGATCAGGATGCGAATATAACCGGCAAATTCAAAGGCTTGGGTATGGTCAAATGGGTTTTGCTACAGGCCGCTCTGGAACTCGGCAAGCGTTATCAGGAGGCCGGGCTCAATCGCCGCTCGGTGCTGCACAATCCCGATCAGACCAAACGCTTCGTCTGCGCCTGGCTACAACAGCACCAGCAGGAGATATTCGCCTGCCTGTTTCTGGACAACCGGCACCGCGTCATCTGTCGGGAGGAATTGTTCAGCGGCACCATTGACGGTGCCAGCGTCTATCCGCGCGAGGTGGTGAAACGGGCGCTCTATCACAACGCCGCGGCCCTGATTTTTGCCCATAATCACCCCTCCGGCGTGGCCGAGCCCAGCCGCTCCGACCAGCAGATCACGCTGAAATTGCGGGATGCCCTCGCCCTGGTGGATATCCGGGTGCTGGACCATCTGGTGATCGGGGATAATCAGGCGATTTCCATGGCGGAGTTGGGGCTGATCTAGCCCCGCCCGGCGATAGGGGCTTGGCGTTCCGGCCGGAACCGTGTAAAATCCGCCCTCTTTCTTACCAAGCATCAAGGGTATTTGTTATGTCCAGGACATGTCAGGTCACCAACAAACGGCCAATGGCGGGGAACAATGTCTCCCACGCCAAAAACAGGACCAAGCGGCGCTTTCTGCCGAATCTGCACACCCACAAATTCTGGGTGGAGAGCGAGAACCGTTGGGTAAAACTGCGCGTCAGTTCCAAAGGGCTACGCGTCATTGATAAACAGGGTATCGATCAGGTGCTGGCAAACCTGCGTGCCCACGGCAAACAGGTATAACGACATGGCCAGCAGCGCAAGAGAAAAAATCCGTCTGGTCTCCTCAGCCGGAACCGGACATTTCTACACCACTACCAAAAACAAACGCAATATGCCGGACAAGATGGAGATCAAAAAATACGATCCTGTTGTGCGCAAGCATGTTGTGTATAAGGAATCCAAAATAAAATAAAGGAAGCTCGCATGGATGCTACAACAAATTTTAGCGATTCAAGGCATCAACTTGGGGGATACGCTTATGCCGACACTTGACTTCAAAGGGAAACCACTCGTTTATTCGCATCATCTGGCTGTTCCTTCCAGACCGCTTGCACCGAAAGTTAAACAATCACTCCCGCCGAAAGGCAAAAAGCCTTCGCTTGACGACAATCTTATTATTCATGGCGATAACCTGCATGCGCTCAAGGCCTTGTTGCCGCGTTATGCGGGAAAGGTGAAATGTATCTATATTGATCCGCCCTATAACACTGGCAATGAAGGCTGGGTCTATAACGACAATGTGAACAGTCCGTTGATGCAAGAGTGGTTGAAAAATGCAAGTCCGGTAGATGGCGAAGACTTGGAGAGACATGATAAATGGCTTTGTATGATGTGGCCGAGGTTGCAGTTGTTGAAAGAATTGCTAGCTGAAGATGGGGTGATTTGTATTAGTTGCGATGATATTGAACTCGCCAACCTTGTCTCAATCATGGATGAAATTTTTGGCAGTCATAATAAAGAAGAAATTATTGCTTGGCGCAGAAGACATAACCAGCCCAACGACAAGAGCAAACCCATAGCAAAAACAGCAGAATTTATTGTGGTTTATGCTAAAGATATTGAAGCTTTAAAGAAAATCAAGTCATTTAATGGTTTGCCGCTTACGGGGAATTTTAAGAATCCTGATAATGATCCTAGGGGTGCTTGGGCATCCAAGCCTTGGAAATCTGGAAGTTCACAAACAGGCACTCGGTACAAAATTACGACGCCAACAGGGAAAGTGTATGATGAAGAGTGGCTAGGAACAAAAGCCACTTTTAATAATTTACTGAAGGATAAAAGAATTTTTTTCTCTAAGGGTGGCGATGGATTGCCAAGAAAAAAGTATTATGAATTAGAAAGAATGGAAGAGGGACAAGCCGCTCATAATTTTTGGGGCCACGATGAATTTGGTTCAAATCAAGACGCTTCAAGAGAGATTGGGGAAATTGGAATTAGTTTTGATAATTCTAAACCTTCACGCTTAATCAAGGCGATTGCTCAAATCTTTTCCAATAAAAACTCTATCATTCTCGACTCCTTCGCCGGTTCTGGCACAACCGCTCATGCCGTCCTTGCACTCAACAAAGAAGACAATGGCAACCGCAAGTTTATTCTTGTAGAGTGTGAAAATTACGCCGACAAAACAACCGCCGAGCGAGTCCGCCGTATTGTAAAAGGTACAAAAAGCTCAAAGGACGAAGACTTGAAAAATGGAATAGGTGGTAGCTTTACCTATTGCACCCTTGGCGATGAAATGAGTATTGAGAATATGCTCAAAGGTAAGAAATTGCCTGATTATGAAACCCTTGCTCACCATGTCTTCTGGACCGCAACCGGACAATCGCCCAAAGCAATACGCAAAGCAAGAGGCAAAGACGGCTT
>JBPCXW010000081.1:0-30079 GCA_051008185.1 Gammaproteobacteria bacterium | reverse complement strand
ATGGGGAGTGCATCACCATACCTAAAATGTGGACCAACCCTTCAGGGTGTTCCGAAAATTGTTGGCCCTGGCTTTTTCTGGTCGGGCGGTGGATGCAACCGAAGAAAACACACAGGCCCGCTGCCGGGGTATCTTGCTAATGGCAATCTGCAACAAAAGCGGCAAGCTGTTGCTGACCACCGGCAACAAAAGCGAAATGGCCGTAGGCTATGCAACCTTGTATGGCGATATGGCGGGGGGATTTGCGCCACTCAAAGACCTGTCCAAAACCTTTGTCTATAAACTGGCGAACTGGCGCAACAGACAGGATGCGATCATTCCGCAACGTATTATTGATCGCCCGCCGAGTGCCGAGCTGCGTCCGGAACAAAAAGATGAAGACACCCTGCCGCCTTATGACATACTCGATCCCATTCTGGAACGCTACATTGAACTGGATCAAAGCCCGGCACAGATAATCGCAGCCGGTTTTGATGCTGAAACAGTCAAAAATGTCGTCAGGCTGGTGGATCAAAATGAATACAAACGCCGTCAGGCCGCACCGGGGGTAAGAATAACCGCCCGCGCCTTTGGTCGTGACAGGCGTTATCCGATCACTTCGCGTTACCGGGAAGCACAATAGCCGTCCGGCTATCCGCTATCACCGCACCTTGATTTGCCTAACCTCCCTGAGACCGGGATGGTTGGGATAATTCAGATCCAGAACACGCATGGTATCGTCAAACAGATCGTCCATCTCCAGTACCCTGTAGGACCTGGCCATGATGATCAGACCGTCAGGCACTGAGGGAGTGCGCTGATAACTCTCAACCACATATCGGGCACGGTTGGCGGCGGCTATATAGGCACCGCGTTTCATATAGTAGTTGGCTATATGGATCTCGTGTTTGGCGATGTTCTCGCGTAGATACACCATGCGCTTTTGCGCATCTTCCGCATATTGGGTATGCGGATATTTCTCCAGCAGTTCCGCAAAGGCATCAAAGGCGGTTAGCGACGGGCTTTGATCCCGTTGCGACAAATCCATCGGCAGGAAACGTTCGGTAAAACCTTTACCCTTATTGAAATTAATCAAACCTTTCAGGTAATAGGCATAATCCACATGCGGATTTTGCGGATATAACTTGATAAACCTGTCACAAGCGGCGGTGGCCGCCTCCGCATCTTCCGTCTTGTAATAGGCATAGGCCAAATCCAGCAAGGATTGCTGCCCATACACGCCAAAGGGGAAACGGGTTTCCAGAAACTCATAATACTCCACCGCCTTTTTATAGTAGCCTGAGTAAAGCGCGTCCTTGGCCTCGGCATACAGACGCTCAACAGTCCAGTTTTTAGTCTCATCTTCCTCGCCGTCTTTACTGAACAACGCACAACCGGCGACGGACAGCAACAGGAGTAAAAACAGAATACGCATTTTTTTTACCACCATTCAATAATATCAGGGATGGCAGTATAGCAGATAAGTCCCGCACAACCGGATTCCCGTTTCTGCGGGAATAGCGGTATAGTGCGATTTTGACTTCGCCAATCAAGATGCAAGATAAATATATGATTTCACTAATTATTACCGATGAATACGCAGCACTGCGACTGGATCAGGCGGTAGCGAAGATGTGCCCACAGTTTTCCCGTTCGCGCCTGCAGGATTGGATCAAGTCCGGCTGTGTGCTGGTTGATGGCGTACCGGCCAGACAACGTGACATCACCAAATCGGGGCAGGTTGTCAATATCAATGCCGTACCCGAAATCCACAATGAAGACTGGCTCGCCGAGGACATCCCGTTACATATCATTCACGAAGATGAGCATATTATCGTCCTTGACAAGCCCGCCGGCATCGTTGTGCATCCGGGTGCCGGCAATCCGAATGCGACTCTGGTCAATGCCCTGTTGTTCCATTGCACAGAGTTGCAACACATACCGCGTGCGGGGATTGTGCAACGCCTGGACAAAGATACATCGGGCATCATGATCGTTGCCAAATCACCCGCCGCCCATACCCAACTCGTGCGGGACTTGCAGGAACACCGGGTTAAAAGAGAGTACCGCGCATTGGTGCATGGTGAATTGACCAGCGGCGGCACGGTGGACAAGGCCATCGGGCGGCACCCGTCACAACGCACAAAGATGGCGGTGACGGAAGGCGGTAAACCCGCCATCACCCATTATCGCCTGCTGGGCAGATATAACGGTATCACGGAACTCCGGGTAACCCTGGAGACGGGCCGCACCCATCAGATCAGGGTACATCTGGCTTACATCAAACACCCTGTCATCGGCGACCCTGTTTATAGTGGCCGTAACCGGTTGCCGAAAAATATCTCCCCCGCCTTGCGCGACAGCTTGCAAGGTTTCCGGCGTCAGGCCCTGCATGCCGAGGCCCTGACCCTGCAACACCCGCTGACCAGTGCCACCATGCATTGGCAGGCACCGCCACCGGCCGATTACCTTGAGTTGCTACAGCAGATACAGTCCAACACGGCCTGAGCACCGACCCGCCCGGCACTTGATATTGCGTATATGTGCCCCCATTACTGTCATCATTCCCGCAAAATTTTTGTTAGGTAGAAGATGCGTATAGATCGATTCACAAGCAAGTTTCAACAAGCCCTGGCCGATGCCCAGAGTCTGGCGGTGGGCCGCGATCACCAGTTTATTGAGCCCCTGCATTTAATGGATGCCCTGCTGAATCAGGATGGCGGCGGCACGACACACCTGCTCGGTCTGGCAGGCACTGATCCGGATGCCCTGCGGTCACAACTGCAACGCGCATTGGGCAGGCTACCGCAAGTGCAGGGAAACGCCGGCGAGGTACATATCTCCCGTGATCTGGAACGCTTGCTCAATCTGTCCGACAAATTCGCCGGGCAACGAGGGGACGAGTATATCTCCAGTGAGATGTTCACCCTGGCGGCGATTGATGACAAAAGTGAACTGGGCAGAATCCTGCGCGACTGCGGTGCCAACAAACAGGCCGTTGAGGACGCCATCAATACCGTCCGTGGCGGCGAGTCCGTGTCCGATCCTAACAGTGAAGAGAAGCGGCAGGCATTGGCAAAATACACCATCAACCTTACCGAGCGCGCGCGTGATGGCAAACTTGATCCGGTGATCGGCCGCGATGATGAAATACGCCGCACGATTCAGGTATTACAACGCCGCACCAAAAACAATCCCGTTCTGATCGGTGAGCCCGGTGTGGGCAAGACCGCCATTGTAGAAGGACTGGCGCAACGTATCGTCAATGGTGAAGTACCGGAGGCCCTGAAGGGCAAACAGTTGCTGGCCCTGGATCTGGGTGCCCTGATCGCCGGGGCGAAATTCCGCGGTGAATTTGAGGAACGGCTTAAGGCCGTGCTGTCCGATCTGGCAAAACAGGAAGGCCGGATTATTTTATTTATTGATGAAGTACATACCATGGTAGGTGCCGGCAAGGCCGAGGGGGCGATGGACGCCGGCAATATGCTCAAACCGGCACTGGCCCGCGGTGAGTTGCACTGCGTCGGCGCGACCACACTGGATGAATACCGGGAAAATATAGAAAAGGATGCCGCCCTGGAACGGCGCTTTCAAAAAGTATTGGTGAATGAACCTTCAGTTGAAGACACCATTGCCATTTTACGCGGCCTGAAGGAACGCTATGAGGTGCATCATCATGTCCGGATTACTGATCCGGCTATCGTCTCCGCCGCCACCCTGAGCCACCGCTATATCACTGATCGGCAATTGCCCGACAAGGCCATTGACCTGATTGATGAGGCCGCCAGCCGCATCAGTATTGAGATCGACTCCAAGCCCGAGGCCATGGACAAACTGGAACGGCGTCTGATCCAAATGAAGATTGAACGGCAGGCATTGAAAAAGGAAGCGGACACCGCATCCAAACAACGGCTGGCCAAGCTGGAAAAAGATATAAAACAGGTGGAACGCGAATACGCCGATCTGGATGAGATCTGGACTGCGGAAAAAGCCCTGTTACAAGGCAGCCATGACATCAAGGAAAAACTGGAACAGGCAAAACTGGAATTTGAAGCCGCACAGCGACAAAGTGATCTCAACCGAATGTCTGAATTACAGTATGGGATTATTCCGCAACTGGAAAAACAACTGCAAGACACGGATGATTCAGACACAGAGACCATGCAGTTACTCAGAAACAAGGTCAGCGAAAATGAAATCGCCGAGGTGGTATCGCATTGGACCGGCGTACCGGTAACCAAAATGTTACAAGGCGAGCGGGACAAACTGTTACAGATGGAACAGGCCCTGCACCGGCGCGTGGTCGGACAGGATCAGGCCATTGATGCCGTCGCCGATTCCATCAGGCGGGCACGCGCCGGTTTGTCCGATCCCAATCGTCCCAATGGTTCGTTCCTGTTTCTTGGCCCCACCGGTGTGGGCAAGACCGAGTTATGTAAATCCCTGGCGGCTTTTCTGTTTGACACGGAAGAGGCTATCGTACGCATTGATATGTCGGAGTACATGGAAAAACACGCGGTAGCCCGCCTGATCGGCGCCCCGCCGGGTTATATAGGTTATGACGAGGGCGGCCATCTCACCGAGGCCATACGCCGTCGGCCCTACAGCCTGATCCTGCTGGACGAAGTGGAAAAGGCGCACCCCGATGTATTCAACCTGTTGTTACAGGTGCTGGATGACGGCAGACTAACCGACAGCCATGGTCGCACCGTGGATTTTCGCAATACGGTTATTGTGATGACCTCCAACCTCGGTTCGGATCGCATTCAGGAGGCCGGCCCGGAGGCCCCATACCAAACGATGAAACAACAGGTAATGGATCTGGTAACGGCCTACTTCAGACCGGAGTTTCTTAACCGCATTGATGAAATCGTAGTATTTCATGCCTTGCAGCGCGAACAAATTACGGCCATCGCCGACTTGCAACTACAGGCACTGTGCCGACGGCTGGCAGGCCAGGAGATTGCACTAACGATCAGTGACGAGGCAAAAGATCATATTGCCGAGGCCGGTTTTGATCCGGTCTATGGTGCCCGTCCCCTGAAACGCACCATACAGCAACTGGTGGAGACCCCACTGGCCAAAGAGCTACTGGGCGGCCACTTTCTGCCCAAAGACAAGATCCGGCTACACTATGAAAATAATGCAATGGCTTTTGTAAAAGAGTAGTCATCCCCGCAAAAGCGGGTATGACAACCCGCTATCCGGCTTTACAACTCCTCCTTTTTCACTTATAAGGTTTGCTTATGCAATTTATTGAATTGTTGCAAACATCCCCTGCGGGGTTTTATTTCAGCATCGGTCTGCTCGGTTTGCTGGTGGGCAGTTTCCTCAATGTTGTCATTGTCCGGCTGCCCCTGATGATGGAAAGAGACTGGCGCAAGAGTTGTTGCGAATTTCTTGAGGTGGAAAACACCGCCGCAGATGAAGGACAAACATACAATTTACTGCAACCCCGTTCCCGATGCCTCGCCTGTGGTCACAGCATAACAGTCATGCAGAATATCCCCTTGTTGAGTTACCTGTTGCTCGGCGGCAAATGCGCCAACTGCGAGGCCGGGATCGGGATACGCTATCCGCTGGTTGAGTTGCTTGCCTGTTTGCTGTGCCTGTCGGCGGCATGGAAATTCGGCCCGCACATACAGACCCTGCCGGCCTGCATACTGGGTTGCTCGCTCATCGCCCTGGTATTTATTGACTACGACAAACAACTGTTACCGGATGAAATCACCTTGCCTTTACTCTGGGCAGGTATCGTCAGCAATCTGTTCGGCGTATTCACAGACATCTACTCCAGCATCATCGGCTGCATACTCGGCTATCTGATATTATGGGGCGTGTATCACCTGTTCAAACTGCTCACCGGCAAACAGGGCATCGGTCATGGTGATTTCAAATTGCTTGCCGCACTCGGTGCCTGGCTGGGCTGGCAATACCTGCCGCTCGTCATTTTGCTGTCTTCGCTTGTCGGCTCTATTATCGGTATCGGTATGATCATTCTGCGCCGACACAAACGTGAAACCCCCATCCCGTTCGGCCCCTACCTCGCCATCGCGGGCTGGATCAGTCTCATTCAGGGGCGGGAGATCCTGGCGCTGTTTAACCACGAGTTATAACAATGACTTTGACAATAGGATTGACAGGCGGTATCGGTAGCGGCAAGAGCACTGTGGCGGCTCTGTTCAGCGAACACGGTGTCCCCTGTATTGATGCCGATGACATTTCCCACGCCGTGACGCAACCGGGGCAAACCGGGTATGAGGGGATAATCAAATTGTTCGGCCCCACCGTGGTGGCGGAAGACGGCCAACTGAAGCGCAAGCAAATAAGGCAAATCGTGTTCGCTGATCCCGAACTCAGGAAACAACTGGAGGCATTGATTCATCCTCTGGTGCGGAGCGGAATCAAACAATTTCAACAGCAGACAGATTATCATTACTGCATAATCACCATACCCCTGTTGCTGGAGGCCGGTGAGACAAATTACATTGATCGTATTCTGGTCGTGGATCTGCCGGAGGATTTGCAGATTATCCGGGCTGGCGGCAGAGATAATGCGACAAAGGCGGAGATAGCAAGTATCATGCAGGCACAGATATCAAGAGAGCAACGGCTGGCAAAGGCCGATGATGTAATACACAACACCAAAGACACCGATTTTCTCAGGCAACAGGTTGAAAAGTTGCACCGAAAATATCTCGGCTTGTCCGAAGCAACAGAGGGCTAGACAAAAACAGCGGCGAATATGGATACAAAAGTGACCAAATATATTTTATATGAGCAGCCGTTAAATGAGCGCATACGTACCTTCCTGCGTATTGAGTATCTGTTTGATATGGTCTATCATCATATTGATAAAACGGATCCATGGTCAAGTCGTGCCGCCATACAATCCATTCTGGAACTGGATGATCTGTTGAGCCGCTCCGATATCAAATCCGAAGTTATCATGGAACTGGAAAGACATGCCACAACCCTGACCACATTACATGACAAGCCCGGTGTTGATGCCAAACGCTTGCAGAACGTGCTGGATAATATCAGTGATTATCTGCAACAACTAAAGGATCATTCCTGCCTGTCCGGGCAAGTGCTGAAAGAAGATGAGTTGTTCACATCAATCAAAAGGCGCCATGCCATTCCCGGCGGCACATGTAATTTTGACTTGCCAAACTATCATTACTGGTTGAATTATCCCGCCGCCGACCGGATAGAATATTTGAAAAATCTGTTGCAGGATACCCTGATCGTAAGAGACAGTGTCAGTCTGGCCTTGACTATCATCAGAAACAGCACCAATCCTTCCAGCGAGGTCGCCAACGGCGGATTTTATCAAAGACCTGTTGAATCAAATCTCGCCTGCCAGTTGATTCGGGTCAAACTCCCGGTTGATATAGGCTACTTTCCCGAAATCAGCGGCGGCAAACACCGTTTTTCCATCAGATTCATGGAACAGACATCAACTTTAGGCCGTCCCGCCCAGGTTGATAGGGATATTGAGTTTGAATTACACTGTTGCATATTATGAAAAAAATCCTGTGTCCGACCTGCAATAAAACTACCAGTTCTGACCGGAACAACCCCTGCAAACCTTTTTGCAGTGAAAAGTGCAAGATGATTGATCTCGGTTCATGGTTGTCTGAACGCTACAGTATTCCCGACCAGCAACTTGATCCGAACAACTTTGAGGGTGAGCAGGGGCAGTATCGCGAACACTAAGCCACAGATTCAAATTCACCACTGGCCTGCAAGTCAGCATGATAGGAAGAGCGCACCAGCGGCGCACTGGCCACACTACTGAAACCGATGGAACGGGCATATTCCCCCAACTCTTCAAACTCAACCGGATCGACAAAACGCTCCACCTTTAAATGAAACCGGCTGGGTTGCAGATATTGCCCCAGAGTCAGCATCTGACAATCATGCTCGCGCAGATCACGCAACACCTGCCTGACTTCCTCCAGTTGCTCACCCAGCCCCAGCATCAGACCGGACTTGGTCGGTATCTCGGGATGTTGTTGCCGGAATTGCTTTAGCAATCGTAGCGACCAGGCGTAGTCCGAACCGGGCCGCACCTTCTCGTACAAAGCGGGCACGGTCTCCAGATTATGATTAAACACATCCGGCGGGGCCGCCGCCAGTGCCGCCAGTGCCTTGTCCATGCGGCCACGAAAATCCGGTGTCAGGATCTCTATGGTCGTCTGCGGCGTGACCTGCCTCATCTCGCGAATACAATTTGCAAAATGTGCCGCCCCGCCATCCTTCAGATCATCCCGATCAACCGAAGTAATCACCACATAGTTAAGCCGCATCAATTTCACAGCCCCGGCGACATGCCCCGGCTCCTGTTCATCAAGCGGCCCGGGCCGACCATGCGCCACATCACAAAACGGACAACGCCGGGTACACAAATCCCCCATGATCATAAATGTCGCCGTACCCTTGCTGAAACATTCCCCCAGATTGGGACATGAAGCCTCCTCACAAACAGTATGCAAATTATGCTCCCGCAACAGTTTCTTCACCGCCAGAACCGCCGCCCCGGTTGGTGCCTTGGCCCGAATCCAGCCCGGTTTTGCCGGCGACACGGATTCTTCCGGCACCACCTTGATCGGAATACGCGAAGTCTTGAGCCTGCCTTTGAGATCTTTCTTGGCTGATTGTTGTTCTGCTTTCAGGTTCATCAGTACTGTCCTCTAACATCATTGCCCGCACAAGCGGGGTTATTTATCAGGCTGTGATTGTACCACAGCGTAATCAAGCGTTTCCAGCAAACTGCGTTGGCAACCCCGCTGCACCGCGTACAGATCATCAGTCACCCCCAAATCCACCAACCGTGTAACCTGCAAGCCGGGATAGCCGCAAGGGTTAATAGATAAAAACGGTTCCAGTTCCACATCTACGTTGAGCGCCAAACCATGATAGCAACAGCCCTTCCTCACCCTCACTCCGAGGGCGGCAATCTTGCTGCCATAAACATAAATCCCCGGTGCCCCGGCCTGTCTTTCCCCCCTGATCCCATAACCATCCAAAAACCCAATCACCGACTGCTCCAACAAATACACCAGACGTTTAATCGTCAAACGCTTCCTGCGCAGATCAAGCAGGGTGTACATCACAAGCTGCCCCGGCCCGTGATAAGTCACCTGCCCACCGCGATCAGACTCATGCACCGGAATATCGCCGGGCTCAAGCAAATGTTCCCGCTTCCCCGCCAGCCCCAGAGTGAACACCGGCTCATGCTGCACAAACCAGAGCTCATCAACAGTATCCGCCCCCCTGCCCTCATTGAATTCACGCATCTGTCGGTAAACCGGCTCATACCGCTGCAATCCCAACTCCCTGATCAGCAACTCATTCATAAGGCTATCTTGCCCATTTTTGCTCCCCGTAGTACATTATGGACATTAGAACTGAAACAAAATATATTTGCAAAGCGGTTGAAAGGTGTAATATACCCACCTTATAGAATAACCAAACGACGGAGGTCACCATGAAATCAAGCCACATATTACTCATTTGTGTAGGTTCTCTACTGTTGCCACTGACTCTGGCGGCTGAATCTGAAACCCCTTCGGCCTCGGGCCAGATCCTGCAAGCCTGCCCGTTACCCGACAAACCCAACATCCCCAACGGCAGGACCTCGTCCAGAGAAGAGATGGTGGAGGCGCACGGCAAGATGAAGGCATACATGACCGAAGGTAATGAGGTCATTGATTGCCTGAACGAGTTGGAAACGAGCTGGGGCGAAACGGCAAGCGAGGAGCAAAGGGCTGTTGTGATATTGTTCCACAACAAAATGGTAGATGAGATGGAAGCCATCGCCGAGTTATTCAACTCTGCCTTGCGGGCCTACAAGGGGCGGCAGTAGTAGCCGGGCTGTCACCGGGGCTATGCTGGAATTCGGGCTATATGAATGCGCTGGAAATCACCAACCTGCAAAAAACCTATAAGAACGGCGTAACCGCCCTGCGCGGCATTGATCTCTGTATTGCCGAAAATGATTTTTTTGCCTTGTTGGGCCCGAATGGAGCCGGGAAATCAACGATTATCGGCATCGTTTCATCTCTGGTTGCAAAATCAGCCGGTAAGGTAAAGATATTCGGCACCGATCTGGATACCGATCTGAACCGGGCAAAATCCTACCTCGGGATTGTGCCGCAGGAACTCAATTTTTCGCAATTTGAATCCCCCGCCGAGATCCTGATCAATCAGGCTGGTTTTTACGGCATACCACGTTCCACCGCCCGGCCGCGGGCGGAAAAACTACTGAAACAACTCGGCCTGTGGGATAAACGGGACGGCATATCCCGCAACCTGTCAGGCGGCATGAAGCGCAGATTGATGATAGCCCGCGCCTTGCTACACGAACCACGGCTACTCCTGCTGGACGAACCAACGGCGGGTGTGGATGTGGAACTGCGCCGCACAACATGGGATTTCCTCAGAAAGATCAACAATCAGGGCACCACCATCCTGCTGACAACCCACTATCTTGAAGAAGCCGAACAACTATGCAAAGACATCGCCATCATTGACAATGGCAAGATCATCCTCAACTCCTCCATGAAAAATGTGCTGGCGGAATTACATGCGGAGACATTCGTGCTGGATCTGACCTCCCCCCTGAGCCAGCTACCGGCCCTGCCGACATTCGCCCTCAATCTGGTGGATCCACGCACACTTGAAGTGGAGCTGGATCAACACCAGAACCTGAATGATCTTTATCAGGCACTGTCGGAACAGGGTATAACCATCAGCAGTATGCGTAATAAAAGTAATCGGCTGGAAGAATTGTTTATCAAGCTGTTGGGTAGCGGGGCCGCAACATGAATGCAGAAAAGCAGGTGTCAGGCAAGCTCCTTGTCGCCTACAACACCATACTGATCAAGGAAATCAACCGCTTCTGCCGTATCTGGATGCAGACCCTGTTGCCGCCCGCCGTCAGTACCTCGCTGTATTTCATCATTTTCGGCAATCTGATCGGCCCCCGGATCGGCACCATGGACGGCTTCGGCTATATGGAGTTTATCGCGCCGGGGATCATCATGATGGCAATCATCAACAACGCCTATGCCAATGTCGTGTCTTCCTTTTTCGGGGCCAAGTTTCAGCAGCACATAGAAGAAATACTGGTGGCACCGGTGCCATACTGGGTGATTCTGGCGGGCTATGTCAGCGGCGGTATGGCAAGAGGTCTGCTGGTCGGCGTGGTTGTCACTGTGGTGGCGCTATTTTTTACCGACCTGAGTATCTACAATTACACCATTGTGATCCTGGTCGTTGCCCTGACCTCCGTTCTGTTTTCTCTGGCAGGCTTTATCAACGGCATCTATGCCAAGAACTTTGATGACATATCCGTCATCCCGACTTTTGTATTGTCACCGTTGATCTATCTGGGCGGGATCTTTTATTCAATAGAGTTACTACCGGAATTCTGGCAGACCGTATCAAAGTTCAATCCTATTTTGTATATGGTCAATACCTTCAGGTACGGCATACTCGGGATCTCGGATATTGAGATCATAACCGCCTTTTCCCTGATCGGCGTGTTCATCGCGGTACTGACCTCTTGCGCCCTCTACCTGTTGCACAAGGGAGTAGGTATCAAGACCTGAGTACCGTGCTGTAATCAATCGGCGGCAACCCCGGTCTCCCTGAAGCGGGTGTATGCGGCCGCTATCCGTTGCCAGTATGTGCCGGGTTTTCCATCGGCTATCGGTCGGCCGTCCAGCATGATCACCGGGGCGATGCCTACGGTGGCACTGGTTATCCAGATCTCATCGGCAAGCGGTAACTCCGCCTCACTCACCGCCGTTTCCTGACATTCAAAACCGGCCTGCCGCGCCAGTTCCAGCACCAGATCGCGGGTAATGCCCGGCAACAACATACGATTTTTTTCCGGCGTCTTGATCAGACCGTCTTTCACCACAAAGACATTGCTCGCCGCCCCCTCTGTTACCTGCCCGTCCCTCAGCAGGATCGCCTCAAACGCACCGTCCCGGGCGGCCTGCTGTTTGAGTAGCACATTGGGTAGCAAGGTGATCGCCTTGATATCACAATAACGCCAGCGAATATCCTCGTGCGTGATAGCCTTGACGCCATCGGCAAAACGCTTGTCACTGACATCTTTACACATCGCAAACACAGTGGCCTCGTGCTCGCTGCTGAACACATGTTCGCGCTCACTGATACCGCGGGTCACCTGCAGATAAATCGCACCCACCGGCCCGGATTGATTCTTTTCCAGCAGTGCCTGCAACATTTTATGCCAGTCCGCCTCCGACATCGGCAGACGCAAGGCAATAGCCTGCAAGCTGCGATCCAGTCTTTGCAAATGCTCGCGCTCGCGAAAAGTAGCCCCGGCAAAGACCGGGATCACCTCATAAACCCCGTCCCCGAATAGAAAACCGCGATCCAGCACAGACACCTTCGCCTGCTGTAGCGGCACAAACTCGCCGTTCAGATAAACTACGGACACAGGCTTATTCAAACAGCAATCTGACTTCGTCCAGCATCCGCTCAAACCAACTGCCGGGCGCTACCGAATCAAGCGCAACCAGAGGCAGGTTGGCAATCTGCTTCTCCCCCAGTGTCACATTGAATTCACCATAAGCGGCACCCTTATCAACCGGTGCAATAATCTGCTCCTGCAACACAACAGCTGTCTGCAACTGCTTGTGCCTGCCTCTGGGGATGGTCACAACAAGCCCTTCGGCCAACCCCAGATTGAATGATTCAACAGCACCTTTCCAAACCCTGCTGTCGGCAATCACCTCTCCCGGCGTAAAAAGTCTTCTGGTTTCATAAAACCTGAAGCCGTAATTCAACAAGGCTTGTGACTCCCGTGTGCGGGTGCCGTCATTTGCCGCCCCCATAATGACGGAGACCAGACGCATACCGGAACGCGCGGCCGAGGCCACCAGACAAAAACCCGCCGCTTCCGTGTGTCCGGTCTTGATCCCGTCAACACTGTCATCCCGCCACAACAGGCCGTTGCGATTGTTTTGTTTGATACCGTTGAAGGTGAACTGCTTCTCCGCATGCCACAGATAGATGGCGGGGAAATCCTGAATCAAGGCGACAGCAAGCTTTGCCATATCCGCCGCCGTGGTGTAGTGATTGGGATCCGGCAAGCCGGTACTATTGACAAAATTGCTGCCGGTCATGCCCAGTTGCGCCGCATACTGGTTCATCATGGCGGCAAACACCTCCTCATCACCGGAAACATACTCCGCCAAAGCCACGCTGGCATCATTGCCTGATTGCACAATGACTCCCCTCAGCAAATCAGCCACCGAGACCAGCTTACCTACCTCAATAAACATTCGGGAACCCTCCATACGCCAGGCCTTTTCACTGATCTTGACCTTGTCCTCCAGCCCTATACTGCCTTTGGCCAGTTCATCGGCGACCACATAAACCGTCATGATTTTGGTCAGGCTGGCCGGCTCCGCACGGGCATTGATATTGTTCTCCGCCAGATATTGCCCGCTGTGGTAATCAACCAGCAGATAAGACGAGGCGCCGATATTCGGCGGTATCGGAACCAGACCGCCCGCCTGTCCGGTGCTGGTAGAAACAAGTAAGGTAAATAGCAAAAGAGTTTTGATTTTCATGATTTGCCTGTCATGGTTATTGATTCATTTAAGTATAATGCGATGTTCCCAGATGCCATAGTCGCCAAGCAGGCCGACGATATTGTCAGCGACACCAACATCCGTCAGCGGCCCAATCTGTACGCGGTAAATCCGTACGGCATCCATTACGGCCTCGGTAACACGGATACTCCCCAACGCATTGAGTTTGCGCTGCAATCTGTAAGCATTTTGCCGGTCAATAAAGGCCCCCACCTGAATGTAAAACGATGCGTTCCCACTCTGTTTCCGCGCCCTTGAAGAAACCGGCGCGCCGCCTCTCCTGTAAGTACGCGGGTCAATGGCCTTTACCTGCACCAGTGCCGTGCCCCGTCCGACCATGCCCAGTTTGCTGGCGCCGACATAAGAAAGATCAATAATGCGATTGTCATGAAACGGCCCCCTGTCATTAACCCGCACCACAATTTTTTTGCCGTTTTGCAGATTAGTCACCTCAACATAAGTAGGCAACGGCAGATTTTTATGTGCCGCCGTCATCGCATACATGTCGTATTTCTCACAATTGGCAGTCTGCCGCCCATGAAACTTTTTGCCATACCAAGAGGCGATACCTTTCTCCACAAACCCCCTGCTACTTTTCAACACCCGGTAACGTCTGCCGAAGACTTCATACGCCGCCTTATTACCACATTTACTTTTCGGCTCTACCTTCGG
Source organism: Gammaproteobacteria bacterium (assembly GCA_051008185.1). Lineage (GTDB taxonomy): Bacteria > Pseudomonadota > Gammaproteobacteria > Eutrophobiales > Eutrophobiaceae > CAXMWX01. The sequence continues at coordinate 15,788 of JBPCXW010000081.1, read as the reverse complement.
CACCGCGTCCGGTATCTTTGACACATCAACCGAGCCGGGTGGCGGGCCGGAATCCCGTTTGCCGCTACCGCTCCCGAAGAACAGACTGCATCCGCTCAACAGCATCATAACAGATACAACAACAGCGTATTGAGTCAGTGTGGAAAAGCGCATACAGCCACCCTAGTCAGCCGCCGCCGTGTAACTCTGCCGGATGGCATTGGCCAGTTGATAAACCGCCATCGCATAAAGCGCACTGTGGTTATAGCGGGTGATCACATAAAAGTTTTTCAGGGCCAGCCAGTATTCATAATCGGTTTTATTCTCATACTGTAACAACTTGACCATCGCATCGCCCGGTGCCTGCCGCAGTGGCCTGACACCGTTGGCGACAAACTCCGCCAGCGGCGTGTCGGGCTTCAGGCCGTCGCTGATCAGCGGCGTGATGTCCCGCTCAGCGGCAGCGGCGGCAATGATGATTGTCCCCCCCGGCTGCCAACCGTGTTCGGCAAAATAATTGCCAACACTGCCGATGGCATCGGTCGGGTTGTTCCATATATCAATACTGCCATCCGCATCAAAATCAATAGCATAATTCCGGTAACTGCTGGAAATAAACTGCGGGATCCCCATCGCACCGGCATAAGAACCCTTCAGGGTATGAGGATTGATACCTTGTTCACGGGTCAGTAGCAGATAATGCTCAAGCTCGGAGGTGAAAAACCGGCTGCGTTTCGGGTAATTGAATGCGAGGGTTGATAAGGCGTCAATCACCTTGTAGCTACCTTTATTCCTTCCGTAACGCGTCTCCACACCGATGATGGCAACGATGATCTCAACCGGCACGCCGTAGGTAGCAGCCGCCCGTTCCAGGGCAGGACGGTTTTGCCGCCAGAAGCTCACCCCCTGACTGATGCGCTTCGGCTTCAGAAAGATCTGCCGGTACTTGTACCAGGGCAAGGCCTCAGCGGGTTTGGAGATGGCACTGATAATACTGTCAGAGAGCTCGACCTGACCAAACACCTGTTCCAACTGTGCCGCATCATAGCCGTGTCTGTCGGCCATGCCGGCGATGAAATCCCGCACCTCCTGTTGTTGCAGAATATCGGCCGGGGCCGCCTGCCAGGGCGACACCGCCATCAGGTACAGTATGCATAAAAAATATCTTCTCATAGTATTAGTCTGTCAAAAATCTTCTGTGTGTCTTGATAGCCATCAAAATGCCAAAGCCTGCCATAATCGTCAACATGGAGCTACCGCCCCGGCTGATCAGCGGCAACGGCACCCCCACCACCGGTAGCTGCCCCGAAACCATACCCATATTGACAAAAATATAAACAAAAAAAGTCAGGATTAGCCCCGCACCCAGCAACTTTCCATACGCCTGCCGCGCGCGCGCGGCAATATACAAGCCCCTGCCGACCACAAACAGATACAACCCCAGCAGGACGGCCACGCCCGTCAGCCCGAACTCCTCGCAAAAAACAGCGAAAATAAAATCGGTGGAGCGTTCCGGCAGAAACTCAAGATAGGACTGGGTACCGTTGAGCCAGCCCTTGCCATACAAGCCGCCGGAACCGATGGCGATGGTGGATTGAATAATATGATAACCGGCACCCAGCGGGTCCTGCTCCGGATTCAGAAATGTCAGCACCCGCTGCTTCTGGTATTCATGCATCAGCGACCATAACGGGAAAGACAGCGAGATCAGAACACAGGCACCGGCAAGCAACAGCTTCCAACTTATCCCGGCAATGAACAGGACGGAACAACCCGCCGCCGCCACCAGCACAGCGGTGCCCAGATCAGGCTGTCTGGCAATCAGCAATACCGGAACAGCGATCATAAAAAGGGCTACTAAAATACGCCACAGAGACGGTGGCAGTCGGCTGTCGGACAGATACCAGGCCATGACCATAGGCAAGGCCAGTTTCATAATCTCGGAAGGCTGGAACTTGATGATTTTTATATCCAGCCAACGTTGCGCCCCCTTGCCCACATCACCATAGAACAATACCACCACCAGCAACAGCAGACCGGCCACATAAAACCATAACGACCAGCGCGCCAGTTGCATCGGAGAAAACCGGGCGACGGCAAACATAATGGCGAAGGCTACGAGCAAACGCGCCGCCTGAATCAACACTGTCCTCATATCCTGACCGGAAGCACTGTATAAAACTACCAGCCCGATAAATGCCAGCGCCGATACACCGAGCAACAACGGTATATCAATATGCAGGCGCTGCGCCAATGTCATTTGTCTCACCCCTGTTCTCCCTGTGATTGCCCGGCCAACAGATAATAATCAAACAGCCGGCGCGCGATAGGTGCCGCCCCCGTTGAACCGTTGCCGCCGTTCTCTACAATGATAGCGATGGCAATCTTCGGCTCGTGCAACGGCGCAAAGGCGATAAACAAGGCATGATCCCGTAACTCCTCGGACAGTTCCTCGGGCTTGTACTCCTGATTCTGGCCGATGCTGATTATCTGCGCGGTGCCGGTTTTGCCGGCAAACTCATATTTTGCACCGGCACCGGTACGTCTGGCGGTACCGTTACTTCCATGCACAACTTCGTGCATGGAATGGATGATCTCTTCCCAGTACGCCTCATCCTGCAAGGTAACCTGTGCCCGTAGATTACTCTGGAAAGATTCCAGCACATCGTCGCTTACCGGATCCCTGATCTCGGCAAGCAGATGCGGTTGATAAACCCTGCCTTTATTGGCCAGCGCCGCCGTCGCCACGGCCAACTGTAACGGCGTCACCAGGGCCGAGCCCTGACCGATGCCCAGTATCAGCGTCTCCCCCGGATACCAGCGTTCCCCGGAGCGTTTTTGCTTCCATTCCGGTGTCGGCAACAGACCCGCCGCATCGCCGCCGATGTCAATACCGGTTGGCTTGCCGAAACCGAAACCGGCCAGTGCGGTGACCAAGCTATCAACACCCATATCCTGCGCCAGAGCATAAAAATACACATCACAGGATTGTGCTATCGCCTTGACCAGGGCCGTATGGCCGTGCCCCTCTTTTTTCCAGTCCCGGTAACGGTGGGTGCTACCCTTCAACTGATACCAGCCGCGACACCAGGTTTGTTGCTCACTCTCCCTGATACCCAGATCCAGTGCCGCCAACCCGAGAAAAGGTTTGATGGTGGAGCCGGGCGGATATTTGCCCTGTGCAAAACGGTTCAGCAAGGGCGTATCGGAGGAGCGTAAAAACTCATTATAGGATTTGGTGTCAATGCCGTTCACAAACAGGTTCGGGTCATAACCGGGCGAACTGACGGAAGTCAATATGCCACCGGTTTCCGGATCAATAGCGACAATCGCACCGCGCTTGCCTTGCAACTCCTGCACCGCCAGATTCTGCAAGCCGACATGCAAGGTCAGGTGGATATTCTTGCCCGGCACCGGGGTGGTCCGGTCCAGCACCCGGATAATCCTGCCACGGGCATTGACCTCCACCTGCTGATAACCTGCCTTGCCGTGCAATAAATACTCATAAGCCTTTTCCACACCAATCTTGCCTATGTGACTGGTGCCTTTGTAATTGGATTTATCCAGTTGCTCAAATTCAGCCTCATCAATCATGCCCACATAACCTATGGTATGTGACAGGTTCGCACTCAGGGGATAGTAACGGTTCAAGCGCGCCGCCACACTCACACCGGGCAGATGGTGCTGATTGACGGAAACCAGTGCTATTTCCTCATCACTCAGATTGAAGCGCAACGGCACTCCCTCAAAACGGCGCATCTGTTTCAGCTGCTTGCGAAAACGCCGGATATCCGAATCTTCAATCGTTATCAGATCAGCAAGCCGGGCAGTCAACTGTTCCATGTCCCGCACCTTTTCCGGCACCACCTCCAGACTGAAAGACACCCGGTTATCAGCCAGCAACACATTATCCCGGCTGAATATCAGCCCTCTTGTAGGTGGGACGGGAGCGAGCTTCATCCGGTTGTGGCTTGACAGGGTTGTATAGTGATCATGTTGCTCAATCTGCAGATAAACAATCCTGAGCAACAAGCCGGCAAACAACAAAACAATAACAGTGGCGGCGATAAAAAGACGCCGGTCAATCAGCCGGTTTTCGGAATAAAATTTGCTGAATGCTTTTTGCGGATACATGTAGCGAATCAGGATACCTGAAACTTGCGCCTGGCGTCCCTCAACAGAATGAACAGCCACGGCCACAACAACATACTGGTGACCGCAGGCATCCAGAAACTCCAGTCAGGCAACGGAATCCCCATCATGCCCTGTACCCACAGGGTGAAAATCTGTAACAACAACACATAAACACAGATCAGACAAGCCTGTTTGAGTAACGGAAAGACCCGCAGCCGTCGATGGCCACTGACAATCACATAAGCCAATATGGAAAACGCCAGGGCATGCTGCCCCAGCAAGGTGCCGGTTTGCACATCCATAATCAGGCCCGCCAACCAGCCGATGCCGATACTCACCCGCTCCGGCAAGGCCATGCACCAGTAGATCAACACCATCGCAACCCAGGCCGGGCGCCAGGGGAGTGCCCAATCGGGTAATGGCATCACCGTCAACATCAGGGCGATAATAAAACTCACCACGATTATCCGGATGCCGTGAGGTCTGGCAGACAACATCAGTTCATCACCATCCCGGCAGCGTCATCTTCCCGCGCCTGTTCTTCATACGGCCATACCAGTAATACCTCAGTACTCTGCCCCGGCTTGGCACTGGGAATAACCATCACCTCGGAAAAAGGTTCGCCGGGAATATGTGATACCCGGCTGATCCTGCCCACCGGATAACCACGCGGAAAACGTCGCCCCAAACCGGAAGAGACGATCAGATCACCCTCCTTGATATCAGCATTAACCGGCAAGTGTTCCAGCAACAACACATTATCCTGCCCGGTACCCACGGCAATCGCCCGCAGGCCGTTGCGGTTCACCTGCACCGGAATGGAATGGATGGGATCGGTAATCAACAACACCGTACTGGAGAAGGGTGCGATGTGGATAATCTGCCCCATGATACCGCCGGCATCAATCACCGGCTGCCCCAGATAAGCGGCATCTATGCTGCCCTTGTCAATGATGACCTGCTGGCGGAAAGGTTGCAAATCAACATCCATCAACTCGGCCACCAATACTTTTTCACTCAAGTTGACAGATGATTCCAGCAACGCGCGCAAGCGTTCGTTTTCCGCTTCCAGCACGGAAAAACGTTGCAATCTGGAATCGAGCTTTAATCGCTCCAGCCGTAGCCGTTCATTTTCCTGCAACAGTTTCTTGCGGGTAAGCACGACGCGCGACAGGTTGCGGGTCATCTCCACCGGCAAGCCGACCGCGTATTGCACGGGATAAACCAGCGTGGCAATCAAACCGCGCATCTTTTCCAGATGACCGTGTTTATGATCAACCGTCATCAGGACAACAGACAGGGCTATAAACGCCAGTAACTTGATCCCGATTGACGGCCCTTTCAGAAATAAAGTTTTGATGACCGTCCTCCGCTACTCGTTATTTGCCGGATATAATATCTTCTTCTGCAAATTCATCCACCATCTCCAGATAACGCCCGCCGCCGCGCGCCACACAAGTCAATGGATCCTCGGCAACGATCACCGGCAAGGAGGTTTCCTCCATCAACAACCGATCCAGATCACGCAACAACGCCCCGCCGCCGGTCAGCACCATACCCCGCTCCGCCACATCCGAGCCCAGTTCCGGCGGCGTTTTTTCCAGCGCGCTCTTGACCGCGACGACAATCCCGGTAAGCGGCTCCTGCAATGCCTCCAGTATCTCATTACTGTTGAGGGTAAAACCGCGCGGGATCCCTTCGGCCAGATTACGGCCGCGCACTTCCATCTCCCGCACCTCACTGGGCGGATAAGCACAACCGATTTCCTGTTTGATGCGCTCGGCAGTGGCATCACCGATCAGGGTGCCGTAATTGCGCCTGATATAACTGATGATCGATTCATCAAACCGATCTCCGCCGATACGGACGGATTCCGAATACACAATACCGTTCAGAGAGATCACCGCGATCTCGGTGGTGCCGCCGCCGATGTCCAGCACCATGGATCCCCTGGGGTCACTGACGGGCATACCGGCACCGATGGCCGCGGCCATCGGCTCTTCTATCAGATACACTTTTCTGGCACCGGCACCGAGAGCGGATTCACGAATGGCGCGCCGTTCCACCGGCGTGGAACCGCAAGGCACGCACACCAGTACCTGCGGGCTGGGTCGGAACATCGCCCCACCGTGCGCCGCGTTGATAAAGTATTGCAACATTTTTTCGGTGATGACGAAGTCTGCTATGACCCCGTCCTTGAGCGGCCGTATCGCCTTGATGTGACCGGGGGTGCGGCCCAGCATCCGCTTGGCCTCGGTGCCCACCGCACGAATGGCCTTGGCATCAATCGGATCATTACCCGAATTACGCACCGCCACCACGGACGGCTCATTCACGACTATACCCTTGCCCCGGATGTAGATAAGGGTATTGGCCGTCCCTAAATCAATAGATAGATCGTTTGAGAAATAACCTCTTATTCTGTTTAGCATAAGGACCTGACCTCGTACATTGTATTGCGAACCCGGATCATCCCGCGGTAGCGGGAATCCAGCGATGAAAGCCCTGCGAGGCAGGGATCATTTCGTAAAAAGAGGCACTTTATCAGTAGCAACCGCTTCGGGCAAGTACCGATATATGATAAATTACCGGAAATTCAACAAGAAATAAGGGTGTTTTGATGTCAATAGAGAAGACTGAAATAGAAAAGGTGGCAAAACTCGCCAAATTGCGTCTGGAGGCGACCGCCGGCACCGACTATCAGGCTGATTTGAGCGCCATTCTGGATCTGGTGCAGCAGATGCAGGCGGTAGATACCGATGGCGTCGCCCCACTGGCGCACCCTCTGGATATTACCGCAAGACTACGCCCCGATGTGGTAACCGAAACCGACCAGCGCGAGCAACTCCAGCGCGGCGCGGCACTGGTGGAAGCGGGGCATTATCTGGTGCCCAAGGTTATTGAATGAGCCACCGATGAACACACACTCACTGCGGGAACTGTCGGCATTGCTGACTCAGGGCGAGATCAGTAGCGAAGAACTGACGCGTCATTATCTGGAACGTTCCCAAACCCACAACCCGGCCCTGAACTGTTACATCTCCCTGTTCGCTGAGCAGGCACTGCAACAGGCACGACAAGCCGATGCACTACTGAAGAAAAAACAGGCCGGCCCCCTGACAGGCATACCGATCGCACACAAGGACATCTTTTGCACACTGGATCAAAAGACTTCATGCGGCTCCCGTATGCTGGATAACTTCAACGCCCCTTACGACGCCACCGTAGTAGAAAAACTGAATGCCGCCGGAACAATCACCCTCGGCAAAACCAACATGGATGAATTTGCGATGGGGTCCTCCAGCGAAACCAGCTACTACGGCCCGGTGCTCAACCCCTGGGATCAAACCCGCGTCCCCGGCGGCTCATCCGGGGGCTCGGCGGCGGCGGTCGCCGCCCGTCTGATCCCCGCCGCCACGGCCACAGACACCGGCGGTTCCATCCGCCAGCCGGCGGCCTTTTGCGGCGTAACGGGGATCAAGCCCACCTACGGCCGAGTCTCCCGCTACGGCATGATCGCCTTCGCCTCCAGCCTGGATCAGGGCGGCGCGATCACCCAATCCGCCGAAGATGCCGCACTGATGCTAGCCGCGATGGCCGGTTTTGACGAACGTGATTCAACCAGCGTGGAACGCCCCGCAGACGATTACCTGCAAGACCTGAACAAGGATATCAAAGGTATAAAAATCGGCCTGCCCGCCGAGTACTTCAATGACAACAACGACGCAGCCGTAAGCACCGCCCTGGACGTAGCCCTGACCGAACTGCAAAACGCCGGAGCGGAACTGGTAGAGATCGGCTTGCCCAACACCCGCTTGTCAATCCCGGCATATTATGTGATCGCCCCGGCGGAATGTTCCGCCAACCTGGCGCGTTATGACGGGGTGCGCTTCGGTCACCGCTGCGCCGATCCGACCGATCTGGAAGACCTGTACTACCGCTCCCGCAGCGAAGGCTTCGGTGCCGAGGTGCAACGCCGCATCATGACGGGCACCTATGTCCTGTCAAGCGGCTACTATGATGCCTACTACCTGAAGGCACAACAGATCCGCCGCCTGATCCGCGATGACTTCATCAACGCCTTCAAACAGGTAGATGTGATTGTCGGTCCGACCAGCCCGACAACCGCATTCGCCCTGAACGCCCACCAAGGTGATCCGGTCGCCATGTATCTGGCCGACATCTACACGGCGGCGGTCAATCTCGCCGGCCTGCCTGCGGTATCCGTGCCGACCGGTTTCGGCGCCGGCCTGCCGGTTGGTATGCAATTCATCGGCAAGCATTTTGCCGAGGCGCAAATCCTGAACATCGCCCACCGCTATCAACAGGCCACGGACTGGCACCGGCGCATACCCGTGGAGTTTGCCTGATGACATGGGAGAGCGTCATCGGCCTGGAGATCCATGTGCAACTTGCCACCCGGAGCAAGTTGTTTTCCGGTGCCGCCACCCGCTACGGTGCGGCACCGAATACCCAGGCCTGCGCGGTGGACCTGGGTTTGCCCGGTGTGCTACCGGTTATCAACGCCGAGGCCGTCAAAATGGCCGTGATGTTCGGTCTGGCGGTGAGTGCCGACATCGCCCCGCAATCCGTGTTTGCCCGGAAAAATTATTTTTATCCGGATCTGCCCAAGGGCTATCAGATCAGTCAATTTGAATTGCCCATCGTCGCCAACGGCGAGTTGCACATCCTGACCGGGGACGGCGACAGCAAACGTATCGGTATTACTCGCGCGCATCTGGAAGAGGACGCCGGCAAATCAGTGCATGAGGGTTTTGCAAATTACACCGGCATTGATCTGAACCGCGCCGGTACCCCGCTGATAGAGATCGTCTCGGAGCCGGATCTGCGTTCTGCAACCGAGGCCATCGCCTATATGAAAAAGATCCATGGTCTGGTGCGCTATCTGGGCATATCAGACGGCAACATGCAGGAAGGCTCGTTCCGTTGCGATGCCAATGTATCCATGCGCCGGAGCGGCGATCAGACATTGGGCACCCGCACCGAGATCAAGAACATCAACTCGTTCCGCTTTGTTGAGCAGGCGATCAATTATGAAATAGAGCGACAGACCGGCTGTCTGGAGGCGGGGCAAGCGATCGTACAGGAAACCCGGCTGTATGATCCCGACAAGGAGCAGACACGCTCCATGCGTAGCAAGGAAGATTCTCAGGACTACCGTTATTTCCCGGATCCGGATCTGTTGCCGGTGGTCATTGAACCGGCCTTGATAGAACAAATAAAAAACCAGCTACCGGAACTACCCGAACAAAAACGCCACAGGTTCATACAGGAATTCGGGCTGTCGGAATACGACAGTGACAGCCTGACCGGCAACAAGGACACGGCTGATTACTTTGAGAACACCGTAGCCAAAAGCAAGGCCCCGGCAAAACTCGCGGCAAACTGGATCATGGGCGAACTGACAGCCTACCTGAACCGGGATGAACTGGAGATCAACGCCGGCAAGGTAAGTAGCGATGCCCTGGCCGGGCTACTGGATCGCATCGCCGACAACACCATCTCAACCAAGATCGCCAAACAGGTATTTGAAGCCATGTGGCAGGACGGCGACAGTGCTGATGCAATCATAGAAAAACAGGGCTTACAACAACTCACGGACAGTGGCGAGATAGAAAAACTGGTGGATGCAGTCATTGCCGACAGCACTGCGCAGGTACAACAATATCAAAACGCCGCCGATGACAAAAAAGCCAAACTGATCGGCTATTTTGTTGGTCAGGTAATGAAAAAATCCGGCGGCAAGGCCAATCCACAACAGGTGAATGAGTTGTTGCGCGGGAAACTTGCCCCATAAACCCCTGCCGTCATTGCCGCTTGCACCGGCGTGACGACTTTACTTGCCTGACTGCTGCCGGTATTCGGCCGCATCGGCGTGGGCGGACAAGCCCTCTGCTCTGGCCAGAGTGGCGGCGATGGCGGCCAGACCGGCGGCGGATTTGTCACTGCACTTGATGATAGAGGTGCGCTTCTGAAAATCATATACGCCGAGAGCGGATGAGAAGCGGGCTGTCCTGCCGGTGGGTAATACATGGTTCGGGCCGGCACAGTAGTCGCCCAGCACCTCTGCTGCGTAATGGCCGAGGAACATCGCACCGGCGTGGTGGATGTCGGTGGCCAGACTCTCCGGGTCGGCTACTGCCAGTTGCAGGTGCTCCGGTGCGATGGTGTTGCTTACCGTCGCCGCCTGCTGCAAGTCGGGGACAATAATGAAGTTGCCGTTATTGGCCAATGCCTGCTCAATGATGTCCCGCCGCGACATCTGCGGTAGCAATTTTTCCATACTGCGTTGTACCTCGTCGGCAAAACCGGCGTCGGTGCTAATCAAAATTGATCTGGCATCTTCGTCGTGTTCGGCCTGGGCGAACAAGTCTATCGCCACCCAGTCAGGGTTGCCGCTACCATCGCTGATGATCACCACTTCGGACGGGCCGGCGATCATGTCTATGCCGACCGTGCCGAACAGCAGGCGTTTTGCCGTCGCCACATAACGGTTGCCCGGCCCGACGATCTTATCCACCGCAGGCACGGACTCGGTGCCGTAGGCCAGTGCCGCCACCGCCTGAGCGCCGCCGATGGCAAAGCCGTAATCAACACCGGCGATGTGGGCGGCGGCCAGCACCACCGGGTTCATCTCTCCCCGCATGGCCGGCACGGTCATGATCACCTCGGACACACCGGCCACCCGGGCGGGGACGGCGTTCATTATCACCGAGGAGGGATAGGCCGCCTTGCCGCCCGGCACATAGACACCGACCCGCTCCAGCGGGGTGACTTGCTGACCCAGTATTGACCCATGCTCATCTTCATAGCGCCAGGACTCTTGCAACTGCCGTTCGTGATAGTCGCGTACGCGCTGCGCCGCCTGTTGCAGGGCATCGCGTAAATCGGCGGGTATGGTATCGGTAGCAGCGCGCATCGCGGCGGCATCAATCTTGATGTCATCAATGGTGGCCTTGTATTCGTCAAAGCGCCGGGTATAGTCCAGCAAGGCTGCATCACCATTTTGTTTAACCTTCTCAAGGATGGCTGAAACCGTCTTGACCGTTGCCGAATCAAGTGCTTCAACGGCGGCAAACTTCTGCTGCAACCGGGTGACAAAATCCTTGTCGTCAAAGCGTAATCGGTTTACCGGTTGCATCAGTCAACGGCCGCCTGTAGTGCCTCCAGTAACGGCACGATCGTTTCGCGTTTCATTTTCATCGCCGCCTTATTGACTACCAGACGCGAACTGATGTCGGCGATGGTCTCCAATGGCACCAGACCGTGGGCTTGCAAAGTGCTACCGGTATCAACCAGATCCACAATCTGATCGGCGAGGCCCAGCGACGGGGCCAACTCCATTGAGCCGTAGAGTTTGATTATCTCAACCTCCTTGCCCTGGGCGGCGAAGTATCGGCGCGTTGTCGTGACATACTTGGTCGCTATCTTCGGGCGCCCGTTGATGGTCGGTCTGTCCTTGAGGCCGGCCAGCACCAACTTGCAACGGGCAATGTTCAGATCAACAGGTTCATACAGATTGTCACCACTGTTTTCCAGCAACACATCCTTGCCGGTAATACCCAGATCGGCACCGCCTCTTTGCACATAGGTAGGGACATCGGCTGCCCGTACAATCACCAGCCTTAGTGCCGGATCTTCTGTCTGCAAGACCAGTTTGCGGGATTCATCCGGGTTATCACGCGGACTAATCCCGGCCTGTTGCAACAACGGCAAGGCTTCTTTCAGGATGCGCCCCTTGGCAATGGCTATGGTTATATTCTGTTTCATCGTCTTTGTTCAGCCGGGGATGCGTCTTATCTTTGCGCCCAGCAATGTCAGTTTCTCCTCTATGGTTTCATAACCGCGATCAATATGATAGATGCGATCCACTATGGTTTCACCCGTCGCCACCAGACCGGCCAGCACCAGACTGGCGGAGGCGCGTAAATCCGTGGCCATCACCGGTGCGCCGGTGATCTGTTCCACGCCGTTGCTGATGGCCGTATTGCCTTCCAGATTGAGATCGGCGCCCATGCGCTGTAATTCCTGCACATGCATAAAACGGTTTTCAAATACATTCTCTGTAATAACACCGTTGCCCTCGGCAATACAATTCAGGGCGGTGAATTGTGCCTGCATATCGGTCGGAAAACCCGGAAACGGCGCGGTGTGAATACTCACCGCGCCGGGTCTGGCTTGCATGGTGATACGCATCTCATCCTCGCCGATGTTCAGGTCGGCACCAGTTTCCCGTAACTTGGTCAGCACCGAGTCCAGCAGATCCGGACGGGTGTTTTTCAGTTTGACATCGCCGCCGGTCATTGCCGCGGCGACCAGATAGGTGCCTGTCTCTATCCGATCCGGCATAATGCGGTGCTCGGTGCCGTGCAACTTTTCCACCCCTTCTATTTCAATACGATCCGTCCCCGCACCCGCTATTTTTGCGCCCATACTGTTAAGGCAGACGGCCAGATCAATAACCTCGGGTTCCCGGGCGGCGTTTTCTATGACGGTTACGCCGGTGGCCAGTGTCGCCGCCATCATCAGGTTTTCGGTGCCGGTTACGGTGATCATGTCCGGCGTCAGCATCGCACCCTGCAAGCGTCGGGAGGTGGCCCTGATGTAGCCGCCCTCAACCCTGATGTCCGCCCCCATCGCGGCCAGACCTTGCAAATGAATATCAACCGGACGCGTACCTATGGCACAACCGCCCGGCAGCGATACATCTGCCTTGCCGTAACGACTCAGCAAAGGCCCCAGTACCAGAATCGAGGCGCGCATGGTTTTTACCAACTCATAGGGGGCAGACAACTGTTTGATATTGTTGTTGCTGACCTCCACATTCATTTTTTCATCAACCGTGATGCCGGAGCCCATTGTGGCCAGCAGTTCCATGGTCGTGGTGACATCATGCAGGTGCGGCACATTGCTGAGTAGCATCGGCTCATCGGTCAGCAAGGTGGCGGCAAGTATCGGCAGGGCTGCGTTCTTGGCGCCGGATATGTTTATTTCGCCTTGTAAGGGGTTGCCGCCTTCTATCAGCAATTTATCCATTGTGCATGCCGTTGCCTAATCAATACGCAGAGATTTTTTCTTTTCCCATTGTTCCGGGGTGAAGGTCTGCATGGAAAGGGCATGAATATCCTTGCCCATTTTTTCGCCCAGGGCGGCATAGACGAGTTGATGTTGTTGCAACATGGATTTACCCACAAACTGTTCGCTGACAATCAGCGCATCAAAGTGAGCACCGTCATCGCCCTGCACTTCAACGATGGCATCCGGGATGGCGGCGGCAATCATGGCCGAGATTTCATTAGCCTGCATTTTTCTAACCTCTGTGAGTGGAGCAAATCCTGATTGTAGCAGGATAAGTGAGTGCCGGCATAAAGAGGCGGCGGCAATGATGCCCCCGTGGTTAGTTGATGACGCTCCCGGCCAGTTTTTCGTTTTTGTCGGCCAGTTTCTGAATCAGGGAATCCATCCCGTTGTTTTTGATCTCCGACGCAAAAGACTGGCGGTAGGTCTTGATCAGATTCACCCCCTGAAAGGACACGTTGATTACCTTCCAGCCGCTGTTGCTACGGCGTAGCCAGTAATCCACCGGCGTAATATCACCATTTCCATGCCTGATCTGCGTTTTCACCAACACAATATCGGAACCCGGTTTGGCAATGGTTTCCAGATATTCGCTGGTCTGATCCACATAACTCAGCAAGGCCTTGCCATAAGTGCGTACCAGTAGATTGGTGAACTGAGCGGCAAACTCGGTGTGCTGTTGCGCCGAACTGCTTTTCCACGCTGACTTGCCCAATACCGCTCTGGACATAAAATTGAAATCAAACCGCGGCAGGACCAGATCATTGACGACCTCAAAAACCCTCTCCGGCTGGGCCTGCAACATTTCCTGCTCTGTCTTGATACGCTCAATCACGATCTCCACCGTTTCATTAACCACTTCGTGCGCCTCCTGCGCGGTGGCGGATACATAAGGGGCAAACAGCAGTGATATTGCCAAAGTGATAACTCTGTAATTCATCTTATTACTCTCCTCCGGTAGCAAGGTTTCAGGTTGCCAAGTGTAGCGCGCCTGTCACTCCCGTGCAAGCTCATGTAGCGGATTAGTGCTTATGAGACCAATCAGCAATAGATTAGAAGCCTCTTTGATAGCGGATGTAGCCGCTGTGGTCGGTTTCTATGTCCGTCTCATAGCCGGTGCTGAAGTGTTCACCCAACTTGAAGTCCGCACCCAGATCCAGATTGCGGTCATCGTTTTGCAGCTCACTGCGGGCGAAGATGGACAGTAACTCCTGACCACGCATGACCGGGATGCCATACTTGAGTTCCAACTGATAGCGCATCGCACTGTTGATCGCACCACCACTAACATCCTCCAGCCCGCTATCCCACAGTTGTTGCTTGTCACTACCAACCTCACCCCATTGCGGCTTGAACGCCAGCGACAAACCGCGCCCGTCACTCCGCAATGCCCAGGCGAAGCCGCCGGAGATGCCCCATTCCTCAATGTCCTTGCTATGCACCAGCAAGGTGCGGACATTGATATCAAGCCGCAGCCCCAGCCCCGGCAGGAAGAAGTCCAGCCCGCCGCCGACTTCCATACCACTACCGGACAGGAGATCACTGAAGTCACGCCGCCAGGTCGCATCCAGCCTGCCGCCGACCTGCCCGCCGCTCTGCAACGGACGGTCGTAATCCATCTCCAGCCCCAGCCGCACCCAACCGGAATCCACAGAGGAGAAAACAGTTTCGTCCCTGTCCAGTAGATAGGTATAGGTGCCGTCGCCGATAAAGCCCAAGCGAGTAGTGCCTTCCCCTGCCAGTTCAAACAGCAACCCGTAGCCACCGAGGCCAGCCGTGCGCAACTCCACATCGGTCTTGATGTCATCGGCCGGTCTGCCATCAGTGGTGATTTCAATGTCACCCCGATCAACACCCAGATTGCCCCAGAAACGCATTTCGTCACCCAGTTGCCAGCCGAAATAGGGATGGAAGCCGGTCAAACGCGTCTTGTGCTGACCGGTGAGCTGACTGTTATTCCAGTCCATCGTCGCCCAGGAGTTGTTCAGCCCCAAACCAAGCAACAGACCCGGCCGCAGGTAATCAATACCAATAATGCCACCCGTGACCGAGCCATCCAGTTGCACACCCTCATTGCCCTTCAATCCGCTGTGGTAACCCTGACCCCAGACAGTAATGTTATCCATCCAGGTATCGGCGGCCCCTTCCTTGTCCCGATCATCCAGCGACAAGGCGAAGGCCATATCACTCAGCAACAGTTGCGGCCGGTCATTGAACAGGGATAGCCCGCCCTGCTCCTGCTCCCGTGCCCGATTGAACTGCCCCTCCAGATACTGATTGAAGTACTGTCGCAAAGATGAGTCTTGCAGAGACAGCCCTTCCTGTCGCTTGCAATGCGATGACGAGTCTTGCAGGGACCGCCTTTCCTGTCGCCCGCAATTCAATGCGGTCTCCACCCGTGTCTGCACACTCCCCGAGATCTGACGGGCGATGGCGGCGGTAACTTGCGGCAAGGCCGCATCGTTCAGTGCCTGCACATCTTCCTCCCGCAGGCCGTCGTTATCCCTGACGGTGACAGAGATGCCGGGCGTGTTACTCAGCTTGTAGTTATCACCGGCCAGCAAGGTGACCGTGAT
>JBPCXW010000080.1:0-5995 GCA_051008185.1 Gammaproteobacteria bacterium | reverse complement strand
CTGCCGAGGTTGGCATAGATCTTGGTCTGATCAGGGTCTTGCTCAAGGGCCTTGTTGAAGGCCTCCTCCGCCTCCGGCAGGCGGTCGCGTTGCATCAACATAACACCCAGTGTGTGCCAGGCCTCGTTGGCCCCCGGGTTAGTAGCGACAACATTGCGGAACAATACTATCTCATCTTGAAAAACCTGCGCCCGCTGGAAGCTCAACACACCGCAAGCCATCAACAACAACACAGCTAGTACCCGCCCACTATAATAACTCCCCCCTTGAGGGGGAGTCGCAGAAGGCGAGCCGAAGGCGACGCCTGATGCGGTGGGGGGACCAACAAACAACCACCGCCAGGTACCCACCCCAACTGCAATCAAACCAGCACTGGCAAAGTATTGATAACGATCAGCGGCAAAAGAATATTCCATATAGCCAAAGTCAGTGAAGCCAAGCACCGGTGTCAGACATATCACAAAGAACAACACCCCGGCCAGCGGGCCGCGCCCGATGCGATGTCGTGCCAGCCACAGTGTTAGTACTGCGGCAAGCGTCACTACTGGTGCCAACCAGTTTAGCAATCTGGCCGGGTTCACATCCCAATGAGGATAATGCAACATCAACGGATGCGGCCACAACAGTTTGCCGGTGTAGAACCATAGGGCTTTGGTAGCGATGATCACGCGTTCCACAAAGGAATATTCAAGGTGGATGAACGACCGGGTGTCATAGTGATGCAGATCAAAGGCGGCGATGGCGAGGCCGAGCAGGAACAGCGGAGCTGTCTGCAGCAGATCCCGCGCACCGATGCGCCCGTGTTGCCACCACACTTGCAGTAGCAGGACCGCCGGCAAGGTGATGGCGATGGTCTTGCTGAGTGCGGCCGCCGCGAACAGTGCCAGTAATGCCAGATAGGTGCCGGGTTTCGGTTGCTCCCGGTAGCGCAACCAGCAAGCGACTGCCAGAAGGCTAAACAAAGTGGCCAACAGATCTTTACGGGTTATGACCCAGGCGACTACCTCAACATGGATCGGATGCACTGCGAAAAAGGCGGCGACCAACCAGGCGCCGGGCACTGACATCTTTACCAGTAACCGCCACAGTAGCAAGGTGTTGATGCCGTGTAGCAGGACATTCACCAGATGATAGCCGAAAGGATTGAACCCCCACAGTTTGTGTTCCAGCCAGAAGGAGGTGTATAGCACGGGCCAGTAGTGGCTTTCGGTCAGGCTACCCGGGGAGAACCATATCTCTGCCAGACCGGCCAGGGAGAGTAGTTGTTTCTCGTCAAGGATGTATCGGTTGTCGTCCCAGACAAACCCGGCGAAGAAGGCGGGCCAGAAGCTGGCGGCGATCATTAGTAGTAGTGCTACGGTTGGCAGGGCTTCTTGCCATCGGGGGAGGAAAGGTTGCGGCGGGGCTGATGCGGCCTGCGGCGGTTTGCTCGGGGCTGGGGGCGTTACCGAGGCGGGAGCGGGTTTGGGGTTGCGGTGTCTGTTGGGTTTTGCCATGGGTGAAGCCTATTTGTGATCGGACCATCGGCTACTCGCGGTGTACCAGGTACCCTTGCCATTGCCATGCTGCTCAAGATGTCCGGATGCCACCAGTGCTGAAAGGTGTTTCTTGACTGTGTTCCGGTTTGCGTTCGTCATCGCGACAATCTGCGCGTTGGTCAGGCGACCATGATGTCGAGTCAGTTCAAGGATCTGTAAGGAAAGAGGTAGCAACGCCTTGGGCATGACTTGCTCGCGCTTGATCTTTTCTTCCAGCCTCCGCTTTTGTTGCTGAAGGGAGCGCAGGAAGAACTCTACCCAGGGTTGCCAGTCGGGGCTGTCCGTGCGGATTGTGGATTGTGTTTTTCTCAGTGCCAAGTAGTAAGCTTGCTTTGATTGCTCTATGACGTTTTCCAAAGAACTGTAAGGCACATAAGAATAGCCCGCCCGCAACAGCAGGAGTGTGGTGAGGATGCGCGACAAGCGGCCATTGCCATCCTGAAAGGGATGAATTTCCAGAAAGACCACAATGAAAATGGCAATGACCAGTAGCGGGTGCAAGCCGGTTGAGTCTGTTTGCGTAGTCGTCCAGTGAATCAGTTCTGTCATCAGGCGTGGTGTGTCAAAAGGTGTGGCCGTCTGAGATACAACGCCGACTTCACGCCCATCTGCATCAAGGGCACTAACGCTGTTGGGGTGAGTTTTGTACTCGCCCCGGTGCCGCTCGTCCTTGCTACTGTAGATGAGCAGATCCCGATGCAGTTGCTTGATATGATTTTCAGTAATGGCGATGGCATCCGCGTTGGTGAATACTGTTTCCATCACCGTTGCATAGCCAGCCACCTCCTGCTCATCCCGTGTATCAAACTGCTGGATGTCCAGCCCGGAAAGCAATTGCTCTACCTCGTGGTCGGATAGTTTGCTACCTTCAATGCGGGTGGATGAGCCGATGCTTTCAATAGTCGCGACATGCTTGAGGGCCGTAAGACGTTCCGGCGCGAGTGTGCCAAGTGCCGCCCACGCGCCCTTGAACTCATCCAACTCAGCGATGATGGCAAGGGTTGACGGGGTGATCGTCAGGGTGTCGGTATGTAGGGTCATACCCATAAATATACCCAAAAATACCCATATAGGCAACTGCCCCTGAATTATCGAAAATGGCTATTTTGTCGCATTATTATTGGTATCTGCCAAAGTGCAGGTGGCCAGGTGAAGGGAGCCGTCCGTTTGCCTCACATCAGTGTCGTCCGGACACGATGCTTGGCCTTCGTTCATCCTGCACCTGAGTTGTTCAACTTCCACCTCAGCCGGATTCCAATCCCCTTTCACGGGAATGATCATATCAATTAGAATGACCCACAGTATTCATCCGGCAGGTTTGCGGATGCCCCTGAATCACGGAGATGTTTTTAAAGAATGAAAACACGAGGTAAACGCTCCCGCAACACCAGACGCGATGGTGGTGACAGGAGACAACAACATCTATCCGGTGCCGCGCCTGCTGCTTCGGCGACGCGCTTGTCTGCATTGGCAAGGCATCCTGAAATTATTGTTGCCGGTTTCGCCCTGTTGTGTCTGGCCCTGCTGGGTGTGCAACTGATTGACCTGACCGGGCATGACTATGCGTTGTTCCTGCCGCGCATGTTGGACTCCCACATCTTCTATATGAAAAACGGGTTTGGCATTCAGGATTACACTGCATCTTTTTGCGCCGGTATTTTTAACTTCGCCAATCCGAATTCATTGTCTGTGTCGTTGCCTCAGGCACTCAGTTATTTGTTTGGGCCCGTGGCCGCTATTCAGTGGACCCTTGTCGTGGCGGCAATGTTCGCCGGGGTGGGCACCTATTACTGCGCGCGCTTCTGGGGGCTGGGCAATATGGCGGCTTGCCTTGCGGCCATCGCTGTCGGCTTCAACGGGTTTATGCTGGTGCATATTCTGGTCGGCCATCCGGCTTACCACGGCTATGGATTTGCACCGGCGTTCGCCGCTTGCCTGTTGTATGGTGCCGATGCCGTGCGACAGGGGCGCAGGTTGCGGGCCGCCGTTTTGGGGAGCCTTGCTGCGTTGCTACTGGCGGCGGTGATTTACGGTGTCGGCATCCTGCTGTTGCATATACTTGCCACCGTCATGCTGGTTCTGCTGATTTGCGGCGGGTTTGATCGTAACTGGTTCAAGGCCAGTCTGTTCTATCTGGCGTGTGTAGTCGCTGGCATATTGCTGGCCGCCCCGAAAATAGAAGCGGCGCTGGCGATGAACGAGCATATACAACGCGGCTTCTATCCACTGCCGGGTTTCAGCTTCACCGGTCTGCCGGTTGTGTTGTTGCAGGGATTGTTCTGGTTTCCTGTGGAGGAAACAATGAACACGCACTTTCGCAATCAACTGTTTTACCTTCCTTGGCACGAAGTGTATTACGGATTTACGCCGGTGGTTTTGCTGGCGATGGTAGCGGGCCTGATCCTCGGGTGGAAGAAGCTATCCTTCCGCGACTTCTGGCGACGGCGGCCGGTGATTGCGGTGCTGATTGCCATCATGTTGTTGCTGCCTTATGCCGTGAACCTGTATGAGCCGCACTGGAACCAGTTTCTGAAATCACTGCCGGTGATTGGACAGTTCAGTGGCATGATTCGTTTTTTCATTCTCTATATACCGGTGCTGGCGCTGTTCCTCGGCTGGATTTGGAATCACTGGAAGAACATCCCCGTCGCGGTGCCGCTGGCTTTGACGGCGATACTGGCTATTGTTCAGTTTCAGGCGATAAAGACCAATACCAAGACGGCGCTGTTCTACGACCCCGCACCGACTCTGGCGGCCTGGTCAGCCGGGCCGGAGAATATACCACCGGTTAACGACATAGCCATGCGGATTGAGAAACAGGAGGATGGATCACGCGTTGCGGTTCACACGCCTCACGATGATCATGCGTTCATTCAGGGTCGTTCCAATGCCAGGTGTTACGAATCGCTATTCGGTTATCGGGGGGAAAGGTTTCCGCTAGCAGGCTTGCGTCCGGGTGAGATAACGGCGAGTGATGCGGGCGGCAACCTGAACATGAAGAACCCGGCCTGTTATGTTTATCCGGAAGAGAATAACTGCAAGCCGGGGGATCACTTCAAGCTGGATCAAATGGAGGCGATGATGGCGTTGGTTAACTATGGAGATCCGGGGCTGGCTGTTTCTACTGCTCGTCGGGTAGCTGATATTGCCAGTGTGATGATCTTGTTGGCGATAGTTGCGATACTGGTTTTGCAAATAGTGGTGTGGGCTCGTCGCACAAAGGTCTCCTAGCAAGGGCAAACATGCTACTATGCCGTCCACTCTCGTGATTAGGGCAGAGTTATAAGGTTTCTCACACCATGAGTAGGAAGAACAGAAAAAGGCGGGGGCGACACGAGCAGCCCCACACCGGCCAAACATCGGCTCGCGCGGTGTCGGGTGGCACTTTTATGAGCAAGGTTGAAGCTTATGAGCAGTCCAGGGCTGTTCGTCCTGCTGGTCTGTGGTTGTTGTTTGCGATTGTGTTGCTACTACCGCAGTTCTTTGGGCCGAAAGACCCCGGATACGATCTGAATCCTGAACACAGACAATTCCCGTTGCTGGACAACATCGGCTATGCCACTGTCTTTGTTGCGGACGAGCCGCATTATATGACCGTCATCTCCAGCCTCATCAATGATGGGGATTTGGATCTCAAGAACAACTATGCATCTACCCATCGGGGGGGTATTGATTCCGGTATCCGGTTCAGGCGGAATACACTGGATCATCATAGCTACTATTATCTGCCGGAGGGTTATCGCTGGTGGGAAGATTTGGTTGAGAGGGATGAGACAGGAAATTTCTTGTGGCTTACCAATGCTGAGCGTGATGCCATCTTCTTCAAGTATAAACCACAGTATGAGCACATTGCAGACCTGCCGGAATACACTTGGCATCCACCCTATATGGCAATACTCGGCTATCCGTTTCTGCGGATGTTCAAGGATAGTCCCCTGCTTGAGCCAGCAGCGATATTCCTGAGCTATTTGGTGACCTTGCTCGCGGCCGCTTTTACCTATTGGTGTTTTGGGCGTATCACGCAATCGGTTCTGGTTCGCTTCACTGCGGTTGCACTCATCTTTTTGGCATCACCGATGTGGCATTACACCAGAACGCTGCTCACCGAACCGTATATTGCCGCCTTCCTGATGTGTGCGTATGCGTGTTTTTGGCGTGGTGAATCTCTCTACACCAAGTATCTGGCCACGGGGGTGTTCATCGGCCTTGGGATGTTGATGAAAAACTTTGTAGTTCTTGCCATGTTGCCCATGTTCTATTTGGTTATACGCGACAAACAGTGGCAGCCGTTTGTGGCGTTGTGCGTTGGCCCATTCCTTGGCGGGTGTGCTGTGCTGTACTGGTACTACCTGCAAACAGGTAGCCCGTTCATCACGCCAACCGGGTCGGCAACTGATCCTAATGCGCCTAAGGGCTTCTATCTGACCTTGTCCGTGTTGCTGCCTACTGCTTATAAG
>JBPCXW010000079.1:0-5656 GCA_051008185.1 Gammaproteobacteria bacterium | reverse complement strand
GGTCAAGTGCGTTGCGTGCGGGTGGGATGATTTTGTTCATTGTTGTTGGTGCATGATGATCAGTTGGAAAAAAAGTATTTTAAGTCTAAACTGTCGGCAGGACAATCAGAATATCGGGTGAAAATATGATTAAACAACTACACATTGTTGAGAAAAAACTGCAAGAAATACCCAAGGAAAAAGAAGGGTTACGGTTATGGCTGCGTATCGTGTCCTGTTCGCAAATGGTTGAGCTGGATATACGCACCATGTTGCGGGAAAAATTTGACATGACCTTACCACGGTTTGAATTGCTTTCCGCGATTGACCGGGTGCCGGAAGGTTTGACCATGGGTGAATTATCTCGTTGGTTGATGGTTAGTAAAGGGAATCTGACGGGCATTGCGGAGCGGCTCTCCGAGGATGGTTATATCAAGCGGGAACCGACACCGACCGATCGCCGATCTTTTGTGGTCACGCTCACAGCCGATGGGCGCAGATTGTATAAAAAAATGGAAATAGAATATGAAAAATTACTTGAGCGTTTATTCGCTGATGTGCCTCTGGATGACAGCGATCTGTTTACCGGTGTGTTGGTCAAGGTAAAAGAAGCAGTGGAGCAGAACCGCAAGGGGCAGGGTCACAGTTAGTTAGCAGATAAAGAAAGCCCCGCTGTAAGCGGGGCTTTCCCTGTGCCATAACGGCTTGCAGTTACAGATTGCCGAAGGCGTAACTGAAGTTGATACCAAAGGTACGCGGGTTGGGCCGCAGACGTATCCCGCCTACGCCGAAGTTTTCCTGAGTACCCGTGTAGTAGTTTTCGCCGGTAAGATTCTGCACAAAACCGGTTGCTGACCATTGTTCCCACTCAACACCTACGCGTATATTCAACACATCATAGTCCGGGCTGAGGTACGGGAATTCATTCGGGCCGGAATTATGTGGAACCGCGTCCCCCCCCCCCGCAATCGTGCTCTGGTTGTTGGGTGATAATCCATTGAGTTGGAGATTGGTTACGCCCTCTATATCTGAATACTGTCCATCACGGTGAATATATTCCAGTCTTACCCACCCTTCGCCGTTACCGCCGACAGGGAATCGGTACTCGCCGGCAAGGTTCAGGGTTAACTCAGGTGCCTTGGGCAGGTCCAGACCTCGCAATTCCGGTTCCCAGTTGCCGGAAAGTACGACTGTCTGATTGCTCTTGATTTCCGTAGTCAGATAGCCAAGGCCGCCGGAAACGGTGAAGGCATCACTGATAATACCGAGAAACTCCACTTCAACACCGGCGGCTTCCGCCTCAGAGATGTTGATGGTTCGTTCAAGGGAGGTGGTCAAATCACCCGGTGTCAGGAATACAGTTGATTCAAATTGCATATCCTCCCAGTCTGAATAGAAAAACGAAGCGTTCAGGCGTAGTTGATCGCCAAGTAATTCAGATTTGAAGCCGAGTTCATAATTCCACAGAACTTCCTTGTCATACGGAGTCTGGAAGGCCGGTTGTATCGTACCAGCATCGGGATCATCAGGATCCACCGGAACGGTATTGACGGAATCGTTACCCACAGTGTGTCCGCCCGGCTTATAACCTTTGGACACCATGGCATACAAATTCACTTCGTCCGTCACCTGAAAGCGGGCACCAACGCGAGGCGCAAAATCTGTGAAATCAGCTTTCGCACTGGATGCAGGTCTGTTGGATCTTTGGTCATCAATTTCTCTATCTACATCATCCCATGACACACGGCCACCGGCGATCAAGTCCAGCCTATCCGTCGCATGATATGTGATATCCCCGAATATGGATTTATTTTCAAGTTCAAAGCTTTTGAGATTGTGAGCCAATGCGAACCCTGCGAACGGTGGTAACCCCCACCTGATACCGGTGGAAGAGCCAGGTTCAAAAACCGCATGTTGTCCTGCTCCAGCGGTAGTTTGTATCAGATTAGTCTGTTCCTGATCGTCTTTGGCATACAGCAAACCGACAGTCCAGTCCATTAAATCACCACTGTAATCAAGCCGCAGTTCACTACTCCAGGAGGTACCTTCATAAAGATTACTTCGGCGAATCGTATCAACCCCCCCCACGGCATCCTGATCAAACAAGCGGCTGTTTTCAGCATCAATAAAACCGGAGATGGATGTTATTGTTAAACTGTCCGTCAGTTGATGCTCAATGTTGATAATGCCCAACAGGGATTCGTTTTTGTTGAACTCCGGCAAATCGTGTGAGGTGCGACTGTAATTGCCATCGCTCCAAAAACCGGGGCCGCCATCCAGAGCCCTTTCCAATCCCAAGGTATCATGCGTGTCCACATCAAAGATACCGGAGGGTACGTTCTCATCATGTCCCTGATCGAAGTCCGTGTAGGTAACAATGCCCTTGACAGTGGTAACGTCAGTTGCATTCCATAGCACCTTGCCTCTGAAGAAAATTTCCTCATGACCGCTGTTTTTGCTACCACTGGGGGTGAAGGGATCAGGAACCTCAACGGTCATGGTGCTGTCGCCGGGATGCATCATCATGCTGGTTTGCTGACCAGCGGAAGGGCAGTCACCACCAGCAGCAGGTGTGGTAGTTCTATCAACAACATCAATAGTCTCACCACCAACAGTAGATGAAGATGTACCAACAGGCAGTGATGATGCACCCGCGCCACAAACATTCTTTACACGACCGCCACTATCTTCGTATTGAATAACACCACGCACAGCGAGATTATCCGTCAGCGGCACATTGACGATTCCGGTGAAACGTCCCAACTCGTTGGCGTCTTCATAAGTTTCCCCGCCCACAATCACCTTGGCACCGAACTCGTCCAGATTCGGGTCATTACTGCGCAGGTTCAGTGCACCACCGACCGAGTTACGACCAAAGAATGTCCCCTGCGGGCCTCTCAATACCTCTATGGACTGCATGTCGGGTAATGTCGGGTTGGCAACCTGATTCGGTACGGAAGCGACACTGAAGCCATCAAGATAGATACCCACCGAGTTCACTACGGCGTTTTCTCCGGTTACCAGATTACCGACACCGCGCACGGCGATACCCAGACCCTTGCTACCTGTTTGTCCATCATCGGTAAAGGTTACATTCGGCGTCAGTGCCAAATAATCACGGGCTGCCGTGATATTGTCTCGTGCAATCTGGGCACCTGTGAAGGCTGTCACGCTGACCGGTACTTCCTGCAGGTTTTGTTCTCTACGCTGTGCGGTTACAACAATTTCTTCCAGCACATCTTGTGCAAATACAGGCATGATGGTAGTTACACAGATAAAGGTAAATATGATGTATCTTGTTCTCATTGGTCTTCTCCCCGTTTGATCGGTGACTCGGTAAATTATAAACTTAATTTATCTGGTAAAACTAAAGTAGTTTATACTTAAACTAAGTGATTGTCAAGTAGTTTATGCTTAAATCAATTTATTTTCCAGTGAAATCAAGACAGTAAGGCAGGGCAGATGGCGTGTCTTATTTACAACAGAGTGGTGCCAGAGTAGTGCCGAGGGCCTGAACCGGCACCCGGGATTTGCAATGCCACAGGGTTGCGATACTTTGTCCGTCTGCCTATTCACTTCACTCATGACAGGAACCCGGTATGCCAATCATCCCCGCCGACAACACCTTTGCCATAGGCACCATCCTGTTTGGCCTTGCCTGGCTCGGCTTCTGGATAGACAGCCAGCCTATCGGCAAGAAGACATCCGGGGTGGTATGGGTGCTGACCATCGGCATGATCTTGTCAAATATAAAAATCATCCCGTTTGCCGCCCCTGCTTATGATCTGGTCGGCGGTACTCTGGTGCCGCTGGCGATACCGTTGTTGCTGTACAAGGCAGACCTGCGCAGGATATTCAGGGAAAGCGGTATCGTGATGATTATCTTCTGCCTTGCCTGCATGGCCACGGTTGTTACCGCGGTGGCCGGTTTCTACATCATGGAGCTGGGCGAGATCGGCCCCAAGGTGGCCGGTGTTTATACCGCCGGTTTTGTCGGTGGTGCGGTGAATTTTCTGGCCGTATCGCAGGCGGTGCAGATGACTACACAGGAATTCAGTGTCGCCATAGGGGCAAGCAGTTTTGTCAGTATTACTGCCTTGATGTTGTTGATTGCCATTCCTTCAGTCAGATTCATTACGGCCAGGGTCCCGTCCAGGTTGCTGGCGGCAGCAGATGATAAACAAGGTGCCGGGTTGATTCAGGACAGCCTGCCGCATATCCGGCTGACGCATATCAGCGGGGCCATTGCCTTGAGTTTTCTTATCTGCAGTATTGCTGATTTTATTGCCGCTTACCTTGAACTCACGCAATACAGGATTTTGTTTATCACCATAGTTACCATTATTGTTGCCAACCTGATACCGGGGCCGTTGAACAAACTGCAAGGCGATTTTGAAGTCGGTATGTTGCTGATGTATCTGTTCTTCGCGATGGTCGGGGCGGGGACGGACGCAACCACTTTTCTGGGCGAGGCCTTTTATCTATTTATCTACGGGATGTTCATTATTTTGTTTCATCTGTTTCTGGTATTGGCGGCGGCCAGATTGTTCAAGATCGATCTGGCCGAGGCCGTTGTCGCCTCCGCTGCGGCTCTGGTCGGGCCGACGGCGACGGCGGCGATTGCCATATCCAAAGGTTGGCGTGATCTGGTTATGCCCGGAATCATGTGTGGTATCTTCGGTTATGTCATTGCCACTTTTATCGGTGTCGCCGTGACAGAGTTTTTGAGTTAACCCGATGCTCAAACAAACGAATAATGATCGCCTGTGGTCATCCCGACTTGCCTTTTCGTTTGCGATAGTCAGTGCCTCCATTGGTTTGGGCAACCTGTGGCGTTTCCCTTATGTCGCCGGTGAGAACGGCGGTGGTGCGTTCATTCTGGTTTATCTGGGTATCATATTGATTGTCTGCATCCCGTTGATTATGGCCGAGTTGGCGATGGGAAGACGCGGCGGCGGTAGCCCGGTGACATCTTTGGCTAATCTGATCAGGGAGGGGAGACAGCATCGTTTCTGGGTGGCGATCGGTTGGCTGAGTATATTGACCCCGTTGGGAGCCCTGACTTTTTATGCGGTGGTGGCCGGCTGGTCGCTGGATTATATCTATCATGCCTTGCAAGGGACTTTTTTTGTTATCTCGGCACCGCGGGCCGAGGCGCAGTTCGCTGACTTGCTGGCATCACCGGGACGTTTGATGTTCTGGCACGCCCTGTATCTCGCCGCCACCGTCTATGTTATCGGCAAGGGGGTGAAAAAAGGTATTGAACGGGTAACCGGTTTCATCATGCCCGCCTTGTTCGGCATGATTGTCTTGTTGGTTATTTACGGTTGTGTAGAGGGGGCACCGGGGATCGCCTGGCGCTTTATGTTTTATCCCGACTTCTCCGGCCTGAGCTGGCACAGCGTACTAATGGCCCTGGGGCAGGCGTTGTTTTCCGTTACGGTGGGCACCGGTGCCTTGCTGACTTATGGTGCTTATCTATCCAGAGATATGGGAATAGTCGGTCCCGCCTGGGCGATTGCGATCAGCGATACCCTGGCGGCCTTGCTGGCCGGTATGGCTATCTTTTCTATCGTGTTTGCGTCGGGTTTGGATCCGGCAAGCGGGCCGGGTTTGATGTTTGAAACCTTGCCGCTGGCACTGGGCAACATGCCGGGCGGCCATTTCTTCAGCACCC
>JBPCXW010000078.1:0-5893 GCA_051008185.1 Gammaproteobacteria bacterium | reverse complement strand
GTGCTTGTTATTGCTCCCCCCTTGAGGGGGAGCCAAAGGAGGCGAAGCCTGCTTTGGTGGGGGGAATTCAACGGGAAAAATAATCGGCTACATGCGATACTGGCAAGATGCACGACAAGAAAAACAGTTACACCAAAACAGAGTTGCTGGCATGTGCAAACGGTAAATTGTTCGGCCCGGGCAATGCCCAGCTTCCCCTGCCCAATATGCTGATGGTTGATCGCATCACCAGTATCACCAACGCTGGCGACAATGGTAGCAAGGGTCAGGTCATCGCCGAGTTGGACATCTCACCGGATTTGTGGTTTTTTGCCTGCCACTTTGCCGGTGATCCGGTGATGCCCGGTTGCCTGGGGCTGGATGCGATGTGGCAGTTACTGGGTTTTTATCTGGGCTGGAGCGGCGCACCGGGCCGGGGCCGTGCCCTGGGCCTGAGCGAGCTTAAATTTGCCGGGCAGGTAACCCCCGAGGATAAACTGGTCACCTATACTGTTGACATCAAGCGGGTTATCACCCGTGGTCTGGTCATGGGCGTTGCCGATGGTACGTTGCGGGTTGATGGTAGAGAGGTCTATCTGGCCAAAAATCTCAGGGTGGGGCTGTTCAGGGATGGGCAGGTATAGTGGTTGCTACCCGTGCGGCGGCGGTCTTTGTTATAATCCGACAATAGCCAGTTACCAATATGAGAAACAATACAGTGAAACGAGTCGTTGTAACCGGTCTGGGTATCAAGTCCAGCATCGGCACCAGTCTGGAGGCAGTGAGTGCTTCACTGAAGCAAGCCAAATCGGGTATCAAACATTCGATTGAATACGCCGAGCTTGGCTTTCGCTCGCACCTGTATGCCCCAATCAACCTGAACCTGAATGAGCTGATAGACAGAAAACTCAGACGCTTCATGGGCGACACCGCCGCGTTTCCTTATCTGGCCATGCGCGATGCCATCGCCGATGCCGGGCTGGAGCCGGATGCGATCTCCGATCCGCAGATTGGTTTGATCGTCGGCTCCGGCGGTTCTTCCACTGAAAATATGTTGCTGGTCACGGATACCATGCGTGAAAAAGGTGCCCGCAAGGTCGGCCCGACCATGGTGCCGCGTATCATGGCCAGTACGGTCAGTGCCTGTCTGGCGGTGGCCTTCGGGATTGAGGGGGTCAATTATTCCATCAGTTCCGCCTGCGCTACCAGTGCCCACTGCATTGGCAACGCCTATGAAATCATCCAGAGCGGCAAACAGAAGATGATCTTTGCCGGTGGCGGGGACGAGGTGCACTGGACTGACACCTTGTTGTTTGATGCGATGGGCGCGCTGTCATCGGGCTATAACGACCGGCCGCAGGAGGCCTCGCGCCCGTTTGATGCCGAGCGTGATGGTTTCATCATCTCCGGCGGTGGCGGCATTATGGTGCTGGAAGAGTATGAACATGCCGTTGCGCGTAACGCCCGCATTTATGCCGAAATCATCGGTTACGGTGCCAGCTCTGATGGTTTTGATATGGTCAAACCCTCCGGCAAAGGGGCAATCCGTTGTATGCAGCAGGCGCTGGCTACGGTCCCCGGCAAGGTGGACTATATCAACGCCCATGCGACCAGCACCCCGGCCGGTGATACGGCTGAGTTGCAGGCGATCAGCAGTGTTTTCGGGGACGCTATACCGCCTGTCAATTCCACCAAGGCCCTGTCCGGCCACGGCCTGGGGGCGGCGGGGGTGAACGAGGCCATCTTCAGCCTGCTGATGCTGGAGCAGGATTTTATCTGTGAATCCGCCAACATCACACAACTGGATGAGGACGCGGCCGGCATACCGATAGTGCGAGAACGGATAGATAACGCCGGGCTTGATACCGTGCTGTCAAACAGTTTCGGGTTTGGCGGGACTAATGCGACTCTGGTATTCGGTAAATTGAAGGGATGATGGCGCGCCGGGGGCGGCTCCGGCGTAACAGCAGGGAATTAGCCTCATCGGTGGTATCCGGGTGGTCAATACTTTACAAATCATACATTAGCCATAGCGTATCAAACTACGACGGGCTACAATGCCCGCACCGGTGAAGCCGACAGCATGACCCCTCCAATTGTTCTGGCGGCATCCCGACGCAACAAAACCTGTTCAACCATATTATTATTACTTGAGAACGCACCATGCATGATATAGATATTGCACAACGGGCAAACAAACGCCCCATCGCAGAGCTGGCCAAACAACAATACGGGATTGCCGGTGAACACCTTGAACCTTACGGCCACTACAAGGCGAAACTGTCACTGGATTATATTGAGAGTCTAGAAGACCGGCCCGATGGCAAGTTGATCCTGATCGCCGCCACCAGCCCCACCCCCGCCGGTGAAGGCAAGACCACCACTACTGTGGGATTGGGGGATGCGATGAACCGGATCGGCAAACAAACCCTGATCTGCCTGCGTGAGCCCTCACTGGGGCCGTGCTTCGGCATCAAGGGCGGTGCCGCCGGTGGTGGTTATGCCCAGGTGGTGCCGATGGAAGAGATCAATCTGCACTTTACCGGCGACTTCCATGCCATCGGCGTCGCCCATAACCTGTTGTCCGCGATGTTGGATAACCATATCAGCCATGGCAACAAATTCGATATAGACCCGCATTTGATCACATGGAAGCGCGTGGTGGATATGAATGACCGGGCCTTGCGCAAGGTTGTGATCTCACTCGGTGGTACAGCCAACGGTTTTCCGCGTGAAGACAGTTATGACATCACCGTTGCCTCGGAGGTCATGGCGATACTCTGTCTGGCAACCTCACTGGCCGATCTGAGAGAGCGTCTGGGCAATATCGTGGTGGCTTATACCCGCGTCGATAAAAAACCGGTACGCGCGCGTGATCTGAACGCCCACGGCGCGATGACCGCCCTGCTAAAAGACGCCATCAAACCGAATCTGGTGCAAACCCTGGAAAATAATCTGGCCCTTGTGCATGGCGGCCCGTTTGCCAACATCGCGCATGGTTGTAACAGTGTCACGGCGACAAAAACGGCGTTGAAACTGGCCGACTATGTTATTACCGAGGCCGGCTTCGGGGCCGATCTGGGGGCGGAAAAGTTTATTGATATCAAATGCCGCATGTCCGGCCTGCAACCGGCGGTGGTGGTGCTGGTCACCACGGTCCGCGCCCTGAAATATCACGGCGGGCTGAACGGGGATGAGTTGAACAAGGAAAATCTGCCGGCGGTTGACGAGGGACTGGCGAATCTGGAGAAACATTTCACCAATATCACCCAGCACTATGGCCTGCCCTGTATCGTAAGCATCAATCATTTCGTCAATGACACGGAGGCGGAAATAGAAATGATAAAACAGCGGGTGGAATCTCTGGGCGGTGTCGCGGTGTTGGCTACGCACTGGGAAGACGGCGGTGCGGGGGCGGAGGAGTTGGCGAAAATCGTGGCGGCCAAAGTGGACACGGATCCCGGGCAACACCGTTATGTTTATGAACAGAATATCCCGTTATGGGAAAAAATAGTGGCGGTCGCCGAGAAGATCTACGGTGCGGAACATGTCATTGCCCGTAGCAGGATCAGGGAGCAGATTGACAAACTGGACGAGCAATACAACGGCTTTCCGGTCTGCATGGCCAAGACCCAGATGTCTTTCAGCACCGATCCCGTTCTGCGCGGCGCACCTGTCGGGCATACGCTTGAGATCAATGAGGTGCGTCTTGCAAGCGGTGCCGGTTTTATTGTGGTGGTTGCGGGCAATATCATGACCATGCCGGGGCTGCCGAAAATACCTGCCGCAGAAAGAGTTGATGTGGATGAACAGGGTAATATCGTCGGCCTGTACTGAGGCCTGATGCGGAATATCACGATGCGGGTTTTTTGCGTACCAGTTTTTTGACCTCGGCATGACGGAAGCAATCGGTGGTGTGATCGTTGATCACGCCGGTGGCTTGCAGATGGGAATAAACGATGATTGAGCCGATAAAACTGAAACCGCGCTTTTTCAAATCCCCGGCTATTTCATCCGACAGGGCCGTTGTGGTCGGCACTTTATCCGGCGATCGCCAGTTGTTCTGCACCGGTTTGTAATCCACAAAGCGCCAGATGTATCGGGCAAAGGTGCCAAACTCCTTGCGTATCTCAAGAAAGGCGCGGGCATTGCTTATCGTTGAACGGATTTTTAGTTCATTGCGTATGATGCCGGGGTTTTTCAATAAACTCTGAACCTTGTGCCCGGTGTATCGGGCTATCTTGTTAAAATCAAATCGATCCATCGCTGCGCGATAGGCTTCACGTTTCTTTAGCACGGTTATCCAGCTCAGCCCGGCCTGTGCGCCCTCCAGCACCAGAAACTCAAACAGTTTTTTATCATTGTATAGCGGTACGCCCCACTCCTTGTCGTGATAACGTTCATACAAGCGGTTGCCGCGGCTCCAGCGGCATCTGATCTTTTGTTGTTGCATTGTTTTCGCTGACCGATGCCTAGTGTTTTCTTTCCCGGATATAACGCTGATCCAGTTCCCGCACCGACCGGCACCCCAGCAGGGTCAGACTGCGACGGATTTCCGCGGCGAGGATATCCAGTGCCCGGTTTACCCCGGCCTCGCCACCGGCGGCCAGACCATACAGGTAGGGGCGACCAATCATCACCGCCCGTGCGCCCAGACACAGGGCCTTGATCACATCCGTGCCCCTGCGGACGCCGCCATCCAGGATGACCTCAAGCCGCTCACCCACTGCGGCAACGATCTCGGGCAAGACACCGATTGGCGTGACGGCATGATCCAGTTGCCTGCCGCCGTGATTGGAAATGATGATGGCATTGACGCCCACCTCGGCGGCGCGGCATGCATCATCCGCACTGAGTATTCCCTTGATCGCAAAATCACCCTGCCATTGTTCCACCATCCAGGCCACATCATCCCAGCTCACCGTCGGATCAAACTGGGAACTGGTATAGTCTATGACCGAGAATAAATTTTTATCCGCCTCAACATATTGCTTCACATTGGCCAGCGAGATCGGCGGGCCGGCAAGAAAATGCCAAAGCCAGGCGGGATGGCACAGGGTATTCAGGACATTGGCCGGCCTGATCTGCGGTGGGACAGTGAAACCGTTTCTCAAATCACGCTCCCGTTGCCCGGCGGTTGGCAGGTCCACGGTAAGGCAGAGCCCGGTATAGCCGTTCTGTTTGCAACGCCGGATAAAATCCCGCAACAATTCTCTATCACGCCATACATAGATCTGAAACCACTTCGGGCCGGTGGTCTCCGCCGCCACTTCCTCTATGGATTGCGTCGCCATTGAAGAGAGTGTGTAAAGCGTATCCGCCCGTTGCGCCGCACGGGCCACGGCCGCCTCTCCCTGATGATGAAACAGCCGTGACAGCCCCGTCGGCGCCAATATTATCGGCATCGCGATGTCCGTATTCAGCACCTGCGTAGCGAGGGAAACCTGTGCCACATCCACCAGATAACGCGGCAGTAACTCATACTGTGCAAAATCCGCGCTGTTGCGTGTCAGAGTTGTCTCATCCTCGGCACCGCCCTGCAGATAATCAAACACCGCACCGGGCAGTTTGCGTTCAGCCAGCGCGCGCAGATCGGCAATGTTGAGACAACGGGCCAACGCGGGTTTGGGACTCTTCGGAGATGTTCCTTGTCCGGAATGAAGATCTGCTACTGCCCGACTTGAACTCATGGTATTCCTCTTGGTTATTTAATTCTTTCAACACCCGATTCACAGTATACACGAGATGGCTAATGTAACGACCGGCACCACCTTGCCTTGGCTCACGGCCACTTCATGCCTGCAAAAATTCTGCAGGCCACAGGGTGCTGTGGCGGATCATTAACGTATGAGACCAAATCAGCAATGGCCCCCCACCGGAGCCACTACGGGCTACGCCCTTGTGCCACCGGCTC
>JBPCXW010000077.1:0-6491 GCA_051008185.1 Gammaproteobacteria bacterium | reverse complement strand
ATGTTGCAGAACCTTGCCTCTCTGGGTCTGGTATGTGTGGATGATGTGGAGCAGATCGCCGGTCAGCAGGAATGGGAACTGGCGGTTTTCAATCTGTTCAATGAATTAAAAGAGGCCGCGACCCCGTTGTTGCTGGCCTCAACACTGAACCCGCTCGCCGCCCCGTTCCAGTTGCCGGATCTGAAGTCCCGTTTTAGCGGCGACTATATCTATCATCTGTCAGCATTGAATGAGGCGGGCAAGAAGGCCGCGCTACGGTTACGGGCCAGCACACGCGGTCTGGACATACCCGATGAGGTGCTGGAATACCTGCTGAAACATATCCCGCGCGACCCGGCCAACCTGTTCCACTGGCTGGATCGGCTGGACAACAGCACGCTGGTCGCACAGAAAAAACTCACCATCCCTTTTGTCAGAGACTTGCTCAGGCAGACGGACACCTAATCCAAATTCACTCCGCACTGTGCAATGTGGCGGCCAGCCCCGCCAGTCTCTTGCCGAGGCTGACGCAAATAGTCTTCTCCTGCTCCGACAATTCCTTGTCGTTTTCCATACCGGCCAGATGACTGGGCCCGTAAGGGGTGCCGCCGCCGGTGGTGCTGAGCAGGGCCGGTTCCGAGTAAGGCACCCCGGTGATGATCATACCGTGGTGTAACAGCGGCAACATCATTGACAGCAAGGTGGTCTCCTGCCCGCCGTGCAGGCTGGAGGTAGAGGTGAATACGGCGGCAGGCTTGCCGCTGAGTTGCCCGGACAACCAGATATCACCGGTGCTATCAAGAAAGTATTTCAGCGGCGCGGCCATGTTGCCGAAGCGGGTCGGACTACCCAGAGCCAGACCGTGACAGTTGATCAGATCATTCTTGTCAGCATACGGCGGGCCGGAGGCGGGGATGTCTGCGGCCGCGGGCGCATGATCGGCCGTCACCGGCGGCACGGTGCGGATCAACGCGCTACAATCCGCCACCGATTCCACCCCGCGGGCGATCTGCTTCGCCATCTGCGCGGTATGACCGTAGCGGCTGTAATAGAGAACCAGGATCTCGGTCATGCCGTCGCCGCCCGTGCATCAAGTTGCGTCTGTAAAAATTCAGCGATCTGATCAATGCCGATGTCCTTGCTATCAGTGTCAGTCCTGTGCCGGTATTCCAGCGTACCGTTATCCAGCCCTTTTTCGCTGAACACTATGCGGTGCGGGATACCGATCAATTCCTGCTCGGTGAACATCACCCCGGGCCTTTCCTTCCTGTCGTCAAGCAACACATCAAGACCGGCCTGTTGCAGTTGCCCGTAGAGGGCTTCAACCGCCTCCCTGAGACGCTGCGACTTGTGCATATTAATAGGGATCAGCGCGACCTGAAAGGGAGCAATACTACCCGGCCAGATAATGCCGCGTTCATCATTATTTTGCTCAATGGCCGCGGCGACGATGCGCGATATGCCGATACCGTAACAACCCATGAACAAGGTAACGGCCTCGCCGTTCTCATCCAGACAGCTGGTGCGCATGGCCTCACTGTATTTTGTCCCCAACTGAAAGATGTGTCCGACCTCAATGCCGCGCCTGACACTGAGTGTGCCCTGACCATCCGGCGCGGCATCACCGTCTTCCACATTACGCAGATCAGCGGCCTGCACCGGCGGCAAGTCCCGTTCCCAATTCACCCCGGTAAAATGAAAATCAACCTCATTCGCACCGCAGACAAAATCCGCCAGTTGCAAGACGGCATGATCGGCAATGGTCTTGATCTTCAAACCGACCGGCCCCAGCGAGCCAATGTCACAACCCAGCTGTTGTGTGATCACGGCGGTATCGGCCATGCGGAGAGGCGTGGCGACCGCATCCATTGCCTCGGCCTTGAGGCGATTGAGGCTGTGATCACCGCGCAACACCAGAGCCACCAGCTCACCGTCGCTACCATTGACGATCAAGGTCTTGATACACTGCGTCTCCGGCACATCAAGAAACTTGCCGATATCCTCAATGGTACGCTGATCCGGCGTGGCGACCTTTTGCATGGACTGTTGCGCCGGGCCGCGTGGCTCGGTAGGCGGCGCGACCGGCACCAGTTCCACATTGGCCGCAAAGTCACCGCTGTCGTTAAAGGCAATGCCATCTTCGCCGGAATCGGCCAGCACATGAAACTCCCGCGAGACACTGCCGCCGATGTTGCCGGTGTCCGCCTCCACGCTACGGTATTGCAGGCCGACCCGGTCAAAGATACGCTCGTAAGTCGCATACATCTCATCATAAGTCTGTTGCAGGGAGGCTTGATCGGTATGAAACGAATAGGCATCTTTCATCAGGAACTCCCGCGCCCGCATCACACCGAAGCGAGGGCGGATCTCATCCCTGAACTTGATCTGAATCTGATAGAAGTTGGCCGGCAGTTGTTTGTAACTACGTACCTCGCGCCGTACCAGATCGGTAATCACCTCTTCATGGGTGGGGCCGAGACAAAAATCCCGCTCATGCCGATCATGCAACCGCAACAACTCCGGACCGTATTCATCCCAGCGTCCCGATTCCTGCCACAGTTCAGCGGGCAACACGCCGGGCATCAGGATCTCCTGCGCACCGCTACGATCCATCTCTTCCCGGACAATGCTCTCCACCTTGCGTAACACCCGCAGGCCCAGCGGCAACCAGGTATAAATACCGGCGGCCAGTTGCCGTATCATACCGGCGCGCAACATCAGCCGATGGCTGATGATCTCAGCATCCGCCGGGGCTTCGCGCAAGGTGGCAAGTAATAGTTGTGAGGCACGCATGACCGTGTTCCTGAATTCCGTAAGAGTTGTGTATCTTACCGCACAATGCTCGCAATACAATGCTTACATACAATGTCCCCCCACCGGAGCCACTACGGGCTTACGCCCTTGTGCCACCGGCTCCCCCTCAAGGGGGGAGCAGTAACATAAATCCCCCTCAAGGGGAGTAGTAACATAGCTCCCCCCTTGAGGGGGAGCCAAAGGAGGCGAAGCCTGCTTTGGTGGGGGGATCGATGCCGACCACCCTATTCACCATCCCGCACCGCTTCAATAAATATCGCCGGATCAACCGCAGTATTGTTCAGATACACCCCCCAATGCAGATGCGGCCCGGTGGCCCTGCCGGTCTTGCCTACGGTGCCGATGATGTCACCGGCCTTGACGCGGTCTCCCTGTCGCACACGGATCTCGTGCAGGTGGCAATACAGCGTGATAAAACCCTGACCGTGATCAAGGAATACAGTCTTGCCGTTAAAAAAATACTCGCCGGTGTTGATGACACTACCGTCCTTGGGCGCCGCGATCACCGTGCCGGTGTCGGCGGCGATGTCCAGACCGCTGTGCGGGCGGCGCGCCTGCTGATTGAAAAACCGTTTCAGCCCAAACGGGCTGGATAATCTCCCCGCCACCGGCAAGGCAAGCCTGAGTGTCCCCGGTTGTGTCTCGCTCCAGTTCGCCCTGGCGGCCCTGATCAACTCACTCTCGCGCTGGATGCGTTTCAGGTCTTGCGGCAACGGATTGACCTTGCGTTTGTCGCTGATGCTGATGTGTTGTTCGGCATACTCTTTGGCGACGACATTGAAACCGAGCAGTTTCTCCCCGTCCGCAGTCTTGACCCGCAGGGTTTGCCGCCCGGGGGCCGTATCCAGCGGAATCCCGACAACGGCCTGCCAACGGGCCTGATCAGGCATGACCAGCACCCGACGCTGGCCGAAAAAGGCCTGCGGCTGAGCTACCTTGCCGAGATCGACCACCGCAATCCCGCCGGGCACCGGCACCGACACAGGCGCGCGCTGGCCGACGGCACTGACGACCAAAGGCAGTGCGATCAACAACAACATCACGAGTTTATTTTTTAGTTTCATTACTTTTCTTGCTAACCACCGATTGTAACTGACCACTACCAAGCCGCGTACTAATAGTATCGCCTATCTCAACCTCAACGGCGGCACGTATCACCTTGCCGTCGCCGTCGGTGACGATGGCATAGCCACGTTCCAGTGTCGCCAGCGGGCTGACCGTGTTGAGACTGTGCCCCGCATGGTCAAGACGTTGCCGTTGTGATTGCAGATCGGCATTGACCAGTGAGTACAGTTGCCGGGTCAGCAACTTGCAGCGTTGCCGATAGCCGAGCAAGCGTTGCAGGGGATTGTACTGTTTCAATTCACCACCGGCCTGATCCAGCCGGGCGCGCCGCCTGAGCAGTTGCCGGTGCATAGCCTGTCGCAGTCGGCTACTCAGATTATCACCGTGTTGCGCGATGTTTTGCAGTTGCCTGCCGGGCCGGGGCAGGCGTTTATACAGATGCCACAACAGTTGCCGCTGACCCTGTGTCGTCTGCTGCGCCCGCAGGGACAGTTTTCTCGCCAGACTACTAATCCGCTTGCGCAACACCTCACTATCCGGGGTAATCAACTCGGCGGCAGCAGAAGGGGTGGCAGCCCGTTGGTCAGCGGCAAAATCCGCAATCGTAATATCAATCTCATGCCCGATGCCGGTAACAACCGGCAGTGCGGAGGCATAAATAGCGCGGGCCACCTGCTCCGCATTGAATGACCACAGGTCTTCCAGCGAGCCGCCGCCTCTTGCCAGCAACAGCACATCACATTCCCGCCGCCGGTTGGCCGTCTCCAGCGCCGCAGCGATCTGCGCGGCGGCATCTTCACCCTGCACCTGCACCGGATACACAATCACCCCGGCCCGCGGGTAACGGCGTCGCAACACAGTCAGGATGTCACGGATAGCAGCACCGGTAGGCGAGGTGATAACACCAACAGTAACAGGAAAGGCCGGCAACGGCTGCTTATGCTCAGCGGCAAACAACCCCTCGTCCTGCAACCGTCGTTTGAGCTGCTCAAAAGCCTGCTGCAAGGCACCGACACCCGCCGGTTCCATACTCTCAACTATCAGCTGATAGTCACCCCGCCGCTCATAAATACTAACCCGAGCCCGCACGACAACCTCATTCCCATTCTCCGGGCTAAACTTGAGCAACTGATTACGCCCCTTGAACATCGCACAACACACCTGCGAGTCCCGATCCTTAAGCGAGAAATACAAATGCCCGGAGCCGGGCTGAATAAGATTGGATATCTCCCCCTGCACCCACAACGGCGGGAAATCCCCCAGCACAGCCTGCACCTCCCGATTGAGCCGGGTGATACTGTAAATGTCTCGTTGTTCTGTTGTTTGCATATCAATAGATTGTAAATAGGGTAGCCCGGCATCGGTCCCCCCACCAAAGCAGGCTACCACCTGCTTTGCCTTTTCACCCCACACATTCGCAGCTCCGCCTACCAGCAATGTCAAAGCAGGCTACGCCTGCTTTGTCTCTTTACACCACGCGCCCCCCCTTCGCCTACCGCCACGAATAGCTCCCCCCTTGAGGGGGAGCCGGTGGCACAAGGGCGTAGCCCGTAGTGGCTCCGGTGGGGGGCCATTGCTAATTGGTCTCATACGCACTGATCTACTATAAATCATCAACCCAAGAATGTTATATTATTTCTTTGCACTTCACCACCAATTACAGTACAAGAATGAAATCTTTGGAGGAAAATGCCTGTGGACATTTCACCAGATAAACAAAACATTGACAAGGTGTTTTCGAACACTCCCTATCATATCGATTTTTATCAGAGGGATTATCGTTGGGATGACGAACCTGTATTACGGTTGCTTGACGATGTTTTTTATAAATTCAATGAAGCGTATGACACGCACAAAGCACTGGACCCAAGCGATGAAATTATTGAAGAAAAGTATCCATGGTATTACCTGAACACATACGTCACGAATAGAGTCAGTGGCAAGGTATTCGTGGTGGATGGACAACAACGCCTAACAACGCTGTTCTTGATTCTGATAAACCTTTATCACATTGCATGCAAGCATAACTCTAAGTTGGATAAGTGGCTGGATAACAAAATAGCTGGATTTACAGGGAAAGGAAATGAATTTTGGATGAACCACGAAGACCATAAACCTGTTCAGCAAGCATTGTATGAGGACAAGCCGGAGGATGCAGATATCAGCATCGGCATTACTGCGGAGAACATGAAGAATAACTTCTTAACCATTCGCAAACAGCTGGAAGGGCATCTAACTAGCGTACACAAGATGGAGACTTTTGTGTACTACTTTCTTCGCCGTGTTGTCCTGATTGACCTTGCCGTAGAACAAACTGATGTGCCGATGGTGTTTGAAGTCATTAATGACCGTGGTGTGCGCCTGAAACCTTTTGAAATTCTTAAGGGAAAGCTGCTTGGTCAAATTGATAAAGCGGAACTTGATAGAAAGGAGTACAACAAACTTTGGGATGATAAAATCCACGCCATTAATAATTACGCTGAAGATGAAGCCGACCGTTTTTTTCGTTTTTATCTCAAGGCAAAATTCGCCAATACACGGAAAGAAGGGCAAAATTTCGATGGAGATTACCATCGAATCATTTTCAAGAGTGAGTACGACGAGCGTCTTGGCTTAGCGCATAACCCAAGAAG
>JBPCXW010000076.1:0-12377 GCA_051008185.1 Gammaproteobacteria bacterium | reverse complement strand
GTGGGGGCCACCACTGATGAGGAGATAACATGCCTGTTATAACCCTGCCTGACGGTAGTCAGCGTCAATTTGATCAGCCTGTATCCATCATGCAGGTGGCGGAGGCCATCGGCCCGGGTCTGGCCGGGGCCACGCTGGCCGGTGAAGTAGATGGCGTATTGCTGGATGCCTCCCACCTGATTGATGCGGATGCACAGTTGCGTATCATCACCGGGCGTGATCCGGAGGGGTTGGAGATCATCCGCCATTCCACCGCGCATCTGCTGGCGCAGGCGGTCAAGGAGTTATTCCCCGAGACTCAGGTCACCATCGGCCCGGTGATTGAAGACGGGTTTTACTACGATTTTGCCCGTGAGCAACCGTTCACCCCGCAAGACCTGCAGACCATTGAAGAAAAAATGCAGACCCTGGCAAAGACCGGCGATGCGGTAAGCCGTGTGGAGAAAAGCCGTAGCGAGGCGATCGGTTTTTTTCGTGATATGGGGGAAGACTACAAGGCGCAAATCATCGAATCCATCCCCGATGACGAGGCCTTGTCGCTGTATCAGCAGGGCGATTTTATCGATCTGTGCCGCGGCCCCCATGTGCCGAATACCGGCAAACTGAAGGCATTCAAATTGACCAGACTGGCCGGGGCCTACTGGCGCGGCGATTCCGCCAATGAAATGTTACAGCGCATTTACGGCACCGCCTGGCCGGACAAGAAGGCCCTCAAGGGTTACCTGAAACGGCTGGAAGAGGCGGAGAAACGCGATCACCGCAAACTGGCCGGCAAACTGAATCTGTTTCATTTTCAGGAGCAGGCACCGGGGATGGTGTTCTGGCACCCGCGCGGCTGGACCCTGTACAAACTGGTGGAGGACTATGTGCGGCAGAAGATGAATGCAGGAGGCTATCAGGAGATCAACACACCACAACTGGTGGACCGCAGCCTGTGGGAGCAAAGCGGCCACTGGGACAAGTTTCAGGAAAACATGTTCACCACCGAGTCGGACAACCGCGATTACGCGATCAAGCCGATGAACTGTCCCTGCCATATACAGGTGTTCAATCAGGGCCTGAAAAGCTACCGCGATCTGCCGTTACGGCTGGCCGAATTCGGCTCCTGCCACCGCTATGAGCCCTCCGGCACCCTGCACGGCCTGTTGCGGGCGCGGCACTTTACCCAGGACGATGCCCATATCTTCTGCACCGAGGAGCAGATCCAGCAGGAGGTGGCGAAGTTCATCACGCTGTTGTTTGAGATTTATACCGATTTCGGCTTTGACGAGGTGCTGATCAAACTGGCAGACCGCCCGCCCCGGCGGGTAGGCAGCGACAGCGACTGGGACAAGGCCGAGCAGGCACTGCGGCAGGCGGTGGAGGCCAACCGGCTGGACTGGCAAATGAACCCGGGTGAGGGTGCCTTCTATGGCCCGAAGATAGAGTTTTCGCTACGCGACTGCATTGGCCGGGTATGGCAGTGCGGCACCATGCAGGTGGATTTCTCAATGCCGGCGCAGCTGGACGCCGTGTATGTGGATGAGCAGAGCAACAAGCAGGTGCCGGTGATGCTGCACCGGGCGATCCTGGGATCCCTGGAGCGTTTTATCGGTATTTTGATTGAGAATTATGCCGGGGCGTTCCCGGCCTGGCTGGCCCCGGTGCAGGCCGTGGTCATCTCAATCACCGGGAATCAGGCCGGATATGCCGAAAAAGTCGCCGCAAGTCTGCAAAAACAAGGGTTCAGGGCGGATACTGACTTGCGAAATGAGACGATCGGCCTTAAAATCCGCGAGCATGCAATACAACGAATACCCTACCAGCTCATTGTCGGCGGTAGGGAACAAGAAAATGAATCAGTGGCCGTGCGTACGCGAGACGGGGAGGATCTGGGGGCAATGAGCCTGGCGGACTTCATCTCCAGACTGCAGAGCGACATCGCACAGCGCGGCCGAACTCAAGTGGAGGAGTAAGTATATCGCCATTGAAAAACAGAATCGCCTGAATGAAGAGATAGAGACGGACAAGGTCAGATTGATCGGTGCGGATGGAGAACAGGTGGGTATCGTTTCCACAACGGAAGCGCAACAGACAGCGGATGAGGCAGAACTTGATTTGGTAGAGATAGTTCCCAATCAGGCCCCGCCCGTTTGTCGGGTGATGGATTACGGCAAGTATCTGTTCGAACAAAGCAAGAAAAAACATGCGGCCAAGAAGAAACAGAAACAGGTGCATATCAAGGAGGTCAAGTTCAGGCCGGGTACCGATGAGGGTGATTATCAGGTGAAGATGCGTAACATCCATCGCTTTTTGCAAAACGGTGACAAGGTCAAGGTGACACTGCGATTTCGTGGCCGTGAAATGGCGCATCAGGAACTGGGCAGCCGGATGCTGGAGCGGGTTGAAGCCGATACGGCGGAACTGGCGCAGGTTGAACAGCCCCCGAAGATGGAAGGTCGGCAGATAGTGATGATGTTGACGCCGAGACGCTAAACAAACGTAATGTAACCGGAGTAACCGGATCAGGAGTAGATGTAATGCCAAAGATGAAAACCAATCGCGGAGCAGCAAAGCGATTCAGTAAAACGATTTCGGGGCGTTTCAAGCACCGTCAGTCGTTTCGTAATCATATTCTGACGAAGAAGTCAGCAAAACGAATCAGGCAACTGCGTTCAACGGAGCTGGTACATAAGCATGACCAGAAGGCTGTTGAGCGGATGTTGCCATACAGTTAGTTAATCAGAGGTGTAATCATGGCCAGAGTAAAACGCGGCGTAACGGCACACGCCAGACACAAGAAAGTTATCGCCCAGGCGAAGGGTTATCGCGGCAGGCGCAAGAATGTATTTCGGGTCGCCACTCAGGCGGTTACCCGTGCCGGTCAATATGCCTATCGTGACCGGCGGCAGAAAAAGCGTCAGTTTCGGGCCTTGTGGATCAGCCGTATCAATGCCGCCGCCCGCGAACACGGGCTCAGTTACAGCCGGTTCGTCAATGGCCTGCAACGGGCTGCGGTCGCGATTGACAGAAAGATACTGGCGGATCTGGCCGTGCATGATAAACCGGCTTTTGCACAGTTGGCCGAGCAGGCCCGCATTGGACTTGGTGGCCGGGGCAACACCGGTTAACCAGGGCCTCCCTGGAAACACACGGCACCGTCGGTGCAAGGTGAAGGAAAGGGAGCAACCCCCTTTCCTTTTTTATTTGCGGCACAAGCACTATGACAAACTTGGATGACATTACTCAGGCGGCACTGCAGCTGGTTCAGGCGGCGGCGGATGAGCAGGCGTTGGACGAGGTGCGGGTTCGCTATCTCGGCAAGAAAGGTGAGTTGACTCAACAGTTGAAACAACTCGGCACGTTGCCCGAGGCAGAAAGACCGGCGGCGGGACAGCACATCAATCAGGCCAAGCAGGCATTGCTGGCCGCGATCCAGACCAGAAAGCAGGCCCTGCAACAACAACAGTTGCAACAGCAACTCGGCGGCGAGCAACTGGACATGACCCTGCCGGCGCGGGGACAAACACGGGGCGGTTTGCATCCCGTTACCCTGATGCTGGCGGAGATTGAGCGTTTGTTCGTGGAGATCGGTTTTGAGATAGTGGATGGCCCGGAGATTGAAGACAACTACCATAACTTTGAGGCCCTGAATATCCCCGAGCATCATCCGGCGCGGGCCATGCACGATACCTTTTATTGCGATGCCGATCTGTTGTTGCGTACCCATACCTCCAATGTGCAGATACGCTATATGCAGCAGCATAAACCGCCGTTACGGATTATCGCCCCGGGGCGTGTGTATCGTTGCGACTCCGATATGACGCATACCCCGATGTTCCATCAGATTGAGGGCCTGCTGGTGGATGAGGGTGTCAGCTTCACCCAACTGAAAGGTATACTGGAAGAGTTCGTGCATAACCTGTTTCAGCGCGATACCGTCATGCGTTTCCGTCCCTCTTATTTTCCTTTTACCGAACCCTCGGCCGAGGTGGACATCATGGGCAGTCGCGGCTGGATGGAGATCCTGGGTTGCGGCATGGTGCACCCGCAGGTGCTGGAGAATGTCGGCATAGACAGTCGCCGCTACAGTGGCCTGGCCTTCGGTATGGGAGTGGAGCGGATGGCGATGCTGAAATACGGTGTGGATGATATCCGCCTGTTCTTTGATAATGACTTGCGCTTCCTTGAGCAATTCAACTGAGTCGGCGGCGGGACGACGATGAAAGTCAGTGAACAATGGCTCAGGGAGTGGGTGAACCCGTCTCTGGACAGTGAGCAACTGGCCGAACAACTCACGATGCTCGGCCATGAGGTGGATGCCATTGAGCCGGTCACCACGGCCGCCGGACAGCCCGCGAATGACAACACACTGGATGTCGCGATCACCCCCAACCGCGGGGATTGCCTCAGCATACAGGGGCTGGCCAGAGAGCTGGCGGCGGCGAACCGGCTGACCGTGTCCATACCGGACATGGCGCCTGTGGCGGCGCAGTCCAAATCCGACCGGGGCATCAAGGTACAGGAGCCGGAGGCCTGCCCGCGTTACCTGGGCCGGGTGATAGAGGAGGTGGATGTGACCTGCCCCAGCCCGGACTGGTTGCAGGAAAAGTTACACCGCTGCGGCATCCGCAGTCTCGGCCCGGTGGTGGATGTGACCAACTATGTGATGCTGGAACTCGGCCAGCCCATGCATGCGTTTGATAACGACAGGCTCAGCGGCAACATCGGTGTCCGTTACGCCGCCGCCGATGAGGCGTTGCGCCTGCTGGATGGCGGGCAGTATGTCTTGCCCGCCGGTGCCTTGCTGATCACCGATGACAGCGGTGCGATCGCGATGGCGGGCGTGATGGGCGGCGAGGCCACCGCGGTGACGGACGGCACCCGCAACATCTTTCTGGAGAGCGCTTTCTTCACACCCCGTGC
This sequence comes from Gammaproteobacteria bacterium, assembly GCA_051008185.1. Lineage (GTDB taxonomy): Bacteria > Pseudomonadota > Gammaproteobacteria > Eutrophobiales > Eutrophobiaceae > CAXMWX01. The sequence continues at coordinate 7,472 of JBPCXW010000076.1, read as the reverse complement.
CATCGCCGGACGCGCCCGGCAACTCGGTCTGCACAGCGATGCCTCCCACCGTTTTGAACGCGGGGTGGACCCGCAACTGCCGGGACTCGCGATACAGCGGGCCACCGCCTTGTTGCTGGATATTTGCGGTGGCAAACCCGGCCCGGTCACCGAGGCCGTCAGTAAGTCGCACTTGCCCGCGCCGGTCAGCATAGAGCTGGAGTTTGCCCACTTGCAGTCCTTGCTAGGCGAGCCTGTTGACGGGCGCGACATCAGCAACATCATCGCCGGCCTCGGCATAGACATCACCGCCGATAACAAGAAACGTATCAAGACACGCATCCCCGCAAGACGTTTTGATCTGCGTATCGCCGAAGACCTGATTGAGGAGGTGGCGCGCATTCACGGCTATGACAAGTTTCCCGGCGTGTTGCCCCACATCGGCCTCGGGATGCGTCAGGCGGGCCGCTCCGCCCGCCTGCAAGACGGGTGCCGGGTACTGGCAGAGCGCGGTTTTCAGGAGGTCATCAGTTACAGTTTTGTGGACAAGACCTTGCAACAGCAGTTGTTCCCGCAACAAGCGGCGATTGAGTTACTGAATCCGATCGCGCCCGAACTTGCCACCATGCGGCTCAGCCTGTGGCCCGGCCTGCTACGCACCCTGCTATATAATGTCAATCGGCAACAGGCGCGGGTGCGGATCTTTGAGACGGGCCAGGTATTCACACCGCAACCGAGCTTGCAACAGGAGCAAAAACTGGCGGGCCTGATTTACGGCAATGTTTATGCCGAGCAGTGGGACAATCCCACCACCGCCGGCGACATATTTGACCTGAAAGCAGATGTGGAGGCCGTGCTCGGTGCCTGTTGCGGCACCGCCGGGGTCGGCTACGGCCCGCTCAGCTCGGCGGCCCTGCATCCCGGACAGGCCACGGCCATCCTGCTTGAGGGGCGGGAGGCGGGGGTGCTGGGCAGGCTGCACCCGGCTATCCAGCAGGCTCTGGAACTCAGCGGGGAGGTCTATCTGTTTGAGCTGGATGTGGCAAAACTGCCGCCGAAAAAGGTGGCAAAATACCTGAAAATTTCCAGATTCCCCCTAATGAGGCGGGATATATCCGTGATTGTGGATGAAAATATCACGATCCATCAAATTCAGGATTGCATCAAAAAATCAGCAGGTGGCATACTGACAAACCTTGAGTTATTTGATCTATATCAGGGGGAAGGTATTGATTTAGGGCAAAAAAGTGTCAGTTTTGGCTTGACCTTTCAGCGAAATTCCAGCACCCTGACGGACGAAGAGGTGGAGGGCATCAGGGAGGCAGTGATTGAAGCCCTCCGAAACGAGTTCAACGCACTGTTGAGAGAATAAGTTTATGGCTGCACTTACCAAGGCAGATATAGCCGAAAAACTGTATGATGAACTTGGCCTGAATAAACGCGAGGCCAAGGAAATCGTTGAGATGTTTTTTGAAGAGATCAGAACGGCTCTGGAAACGGGGAAGCAGGTAAAACTGTCCGGTTTCGGTAATTTTGATCTGCGTGACAAGAACGAGAGACCGGGGCGGAATCCGAAGACCGGTGAAGAGATCCCTATCAGCGCAAGGCGGGTGGTAACTTTTCGTCCGGGACAAAAATTAAAAGCAAGAGTAGAGACTTATGCTGGAACCATCCAACAATAGTGAATTACCTGCCATACCCGGCAAACGCTACTTCACCATAGGTGAGGTCGGCGACCTGTGCGGGGTCAAGCCGCATGTGTTGCGCTACTGGGAGCAGGAGTTCCCGCAGCTGAATCCCCTCAAAAGACGGGGCAACAGGCGTTATTACCAGCGGCATGATGTGATCCTGATCCGGCAGATCAGAAGCCTGCTGTATGATCAGGGCTTTACCATCGGTGGTGCCCGGCAGCGTCTGTCCGGGGATGCGGCCAAGGAAGATTCCAGCCAGAGTCGGCAGATCGTCAAGCAACTCCGAAACGAGCTTGAAGAAGTGCTGGAGTTGTTGCGGCGCTAAACCGCTACCACAAGTCCGGTCATCGGGGCGTAGCGCAGCCTGGTAGCGCACCGCAATGGGGTTGCGGTGGTCGGAGGTTCAAATCCTCTCGCCCCGACCAAACATATAAGTAAGCGCTGGCGTAACGGCGCACACAAATCGATACGATGGAAAAAAACCTGAACGAGTGTATGACTGTCCGGCTTGGCCTGTTGCTGCTGTTGCTATCGGGCTATGGTTGCGGCGATCCATTGACGGCGGAGCAGGCCTTTGCCGAGGGCGAGTATGATGTCGCCTATCCGCTGTGGCGTGATCGGGCTGTACAGGGAGAGGCCGGGGCGCAGAACTATCTCGGCGTACATTACTACATGGGGCTGGGTGTGGAACGCGATCTGCCACTGGCCCTGAAGTGGTTTACGGCGGCGGCAAAACAGGGAGACCCGGAAGGGCAGCGTCATCTCGGGATGATGTACCACAACGGCTATGCCACCGGGCAGGACTTTGTCAGTGCCTATATGTGGTATTACGCCGCCTATCGGCAGGGTAATCCCGGTGCCAAACGCTATATGGACTCGCTCAGCGAGGAAAACAAACTCAGCCCCAACCAAATGAATCAGGCAAAAGGTCAGGCGGCGGAGTTCATCATCAATGCCGTGGTCACCGAACAAGGCTCTGAGGGTAAATTGTTTCAGGGACAACAGGCCAAGTCGCCGTTTTAGCCGGAGCGACCGCTATGTGCGGAATAGTCGGCGCGGTCGCGCAAAGAAATGTCACCCCGATATTGCTGGAAGGCCTGCACAGGCTGGAATACCGTGGTTATGATTCCGCCGGTGTGGCGGTGATCAACGGCGATGCGGTGCTGGATCGGGTGCGGGTACAGGGCAAGGTCAAGCAGTTGCAGGACGCATTGAATGCACAGCCCCTGTCCGGCAACATCGGCATTGCCCATACTCGCTGGGCGACTCATGGCGAGCCCAGCGTCAATAACGCCCATCCGCATATCGGCGGTAATGAGATCTGCATCGTACATAACGGGATTATTGAAAATCACGAGGCCCTGCGCGAGCAACAGGCACAGCAGGGTTATGAATTTGAATCCGACACCGATACGGAACTGATCGCCAATCAAATTCACGCCTGCGCGGCGCAAGGCAAGGACCTGCTCACGGCGACAAAAAATGCCCTGACCGGTCTGCGCGGTGCATACTCGCTGGCGATCATCAGCAGCAGGGAGCCGGATCGCATGGTCGTTGCCAGACAGGGGAGTCCGCTGGTGATAGGTGTCGGCAACGGGGAGCACTTCGCGGCCTCTGATATCTTTGCCCTGTTACCCGTCACCCGGCGTTTTATTATCCTGCAAGAGGGGGACATGGCTGACATCACGCGCCAGGCCGTGAAGATATATGATCGGGATGGCAAACAGGTTGAACGTGCCGTTACCGATTCGGCGATGCCCGCCGACGCCGCGGAAAAGGCCGGCTACCGGCATTATATGTTGAAGGAGATCCATGCCCAGCCGGGTGCGGTTGCAGACACCTTGCAAGCTTGTATTGATCAGGGCCATCTGCTTGCATCGTGTTTTGGCGAGCAGGCGGAATCGTTGTTCCCCCAGATTGAGGCGGTACATATCACGGCCTGTGGCAGTAGCTACCATGCCGGTCTGGTGGCGCGTTACTGGTTTGAAGACCTGAGCGGTATCCCCTGCACGGTGGATATCGCCAGTGAATACCGTTATCGCAATACCGTGGTGCGGCCCAACACCTTGTTCGTCAGCCTGTCGCAATCGGGTGAAACACTGGACACGCTGGAGGCCTTGCGGGTCGCTGCAAGCAGGGGCTACAAGGCCAGTCTGGCGATCTGCAATGTCGCCGAGAGTTCGCTGACACGTGAATCAGACATGGTATTTTTGACACGGGCGGGCAGGGAGATCGGGGTCGCCTCAACCAAGGCATTCACCACCCAACTGGTCTCCCTGTTGCTATTGGTATTGTTACTGGCCAGACGTTCCGGCCTGACGGCCGAGCAGGAGGCCCGGTTCACGGCGGAGTTGGACAAGTTGCCCGGCATCATCAATTCGGTATTTACTCTGGAGGGGCAGATAGCCGCCCTGGCCGAGGAGTTCGTGCAAAAGCAACACGTCTTGTATCTGGGGCGGGGCACGATGTTGCCGGTGGCGATGGAAGGGGCGTTGAAACTGAAAGAGATCTCATACACCCATGCCGAGGCATACCCGGCGGGCGAACTGAAACACGGGCCGCTGGCGCTGGTTGATGAAGGTATGCCGGTGATCGCGGTCGCACCCAATGATGCCCTGATTGAAAAACTCAAATCAAACCTGCATGAGGTCAAGGCGAGGGGTGGCAAACTGTATCTGTATATTGAACAGGGCCTCAGTCTGCAAGACGATGATAATATCAGCCTGATCCCGTTACCGAAGGTGGATGCCTATCTGGCCCCGATCGTCTATACCGTTCCTTTGCAGATGTTCGCCTACCATGTCGCCGTCCTGAAAGGACTGGATGTGGATCAGCCACGCAACCTGGCCAAATCCGTAACAGTGGAATAACAGCGGATTACTTGAGCAGGCCCTGAATGCTCTTGAAGTGTTCGTGTCTGGAATCGCCCAGCCATTCAAACAGCACGGACTCGGTATCGCAGATAACAACATTCGCCCTGCGCATACGATATAGCGCCGTCTCATAACTTTCCCGTTGTCTGGAGCAGATGGCGTCGGCCGTTATAAATACACTGTAGCCTGCACGATGCAGATCAAGCGCCGTCTGCAAGATGCAGACATGCGCCTCCATGCCGGTAACAATAACCTGTCGGCGCTTGCTGTCTGCAAGTTGCTGTTTGAATTCGGCGACGCCGTAACAGGAAAAGCAGGTTTTTTCATAGAGCTTACTGTCGGCGGGCAGGTTTTTCTTGATGTCCGCCTCCAGCGGGCCCAGGCCCGCCGGGTATTGTTCGGATGCATACACCGGGATGGCCAGTTTTTCCGCCGCATAAACCAGCAGGTTGATATTACGTTTTAGTCTGGTCAGTACCTTGGCAGGTATGGTGGTCGTCAGCCGCTCCTGTACATCAACTACCAGTAATGATGAATCGTCGGTCTGACATAATGTTGCCGTTGCAGAGTTATTTTCCATTGTTGTTTCCTGTGAGTGTTGTTTCCCGTAAGTATAGTTGTTTTTTGTGAGTGTTGATAAGGCCGGTTATTCCAGCCAGGTGTTTATATGACCAATGTCATCGCCCGCCAGTGTACCTGAAGCTTGTTTCAAACGCATACTGTCAAGCAGATAATCATAACGTGCCCGCGCCAGATCGCGCCGGGCCTCAAAGGTGTCGCGTTCCGCCGCCACCACATCCACCGCCGTGCGTGTCCCCACTTCAAACCCCGCTTCTGTCGCTTGCAAGGCGGTCTCCGACGAGACCACGGCCTGTTGCAGGGCCAGCACCCGGCTGATGCCGGAGAGGACACCGAGAAAGGCCTGACGCGTATCGCGCTGTGCCTCGCGCCGGGTCCGTTCCAGACCTTGCAGTTGTTGTTGCAACTGTTGCCGTGCCTCTCGCACCTTTGAATTGACCAGCCCGCCCTGAAAGACAGGCATATTTAATTCCAGACCCACCGCAGAGGTGGTACTTTCCGAGGAACCGAAGCGGCCGCCGGTTTTACCGAAGCCGTGGCTGGCCACAATATCCAGCGTCGGCAAATGGCCGGCGAACTGACGCTTGATCTCGGTGCGGGCGGTATCCACCGCATGTCGGGCGGCCGTAACAGACAGGTTCTGCTCCAGTGCGGTATCGGTCCAGTTGTCAATATCGTCCGGTTCCGGCCGTAGCAGGGGCATATTTTTTCCCAAGCCGGCGAGATCGGAAAAATATTCACCGGTGATCTCCCGCAACGCCTCGCGTGCGTCATCCACACTGTTCTGTGCCGTTATCGCATCGGCAACGGCGCGATCATGGCCGGCCTGTGCCTCCTGTACATCGGTGATCGCGGTCAAACCCACCTCAAAGCGTTGTCTGACCTGTTCCAGTTGTCGCCCCAGTGATTTTTCTTCCGCATCGGCAAAGGCCAGCGTGTCTTCCGCCGCCAGCACATTAAAGTAGGCCTCGGTGGTGCGGAGGATGAGCCCCTGTCGGGCCGCACTCAGCTCGGCCTCAGCTTGCAGGATGCGGCTGCCGGCCTGTCGCAGACCGACCAGACGGTCCCAGCGGAATGCCGGTTGGGTCAGGGACAGACGGTAACCGCGGCTGTTGAAAGTGACCTTGCCCTGCTGACCGAAGTCGCCCTCCTGCATATTGTTCTGCTCATTGGTGACGGTGTCGGCGGAGAATGACAGGTCGGGTAGCAAGCGGGCGATGGCTTGCGGTCGTTGCTCCCGGACCACCCGCCGGGCGGCCTCGGCCTGCTTGAATTGCGGGTCGCCGCTGCGTGCGTATTCATAGATATCAAGCAGGTCAATCGCGTGTGTCGGCCTGCCGACGGTGATGGTTAGCAGGAGTAGTAGTAGTGCTCCTGTTGGTTTTAGTTTATGCATGCTGTATTTCCTGATGGTTGAGTTCAGTGGTTTGTTCGCTGCCTGTCAGGGCCGGGATATCCGTTTCAAACAAGACCTCGCGGGTAAAAGTGTGTTCATCAATCCGGGTAACCAGCGTGGCCTGCATCACCGGCGAGTGACCGACGATCACAAACAAACGCCCGCCGGGGCTGAGTTGTTGTTGCAAGCCCACCGGGTAGTTCGGCAACGAGCCGGTTACGGCAATGACATCATAGGGACTGTTTTCAGGCCAGCCCTGCAAGCCATCCCGCGTGACCAGATCGATATTTTGCAGCCCGGCGGTTTGCAGTTTTTGCAGGGCGTGTCGGGTGAACTCGAGATGAATGTCCATGCTATAGACAAAATCACAGGCGCTGGCCAGCAGTGCCGTCAGGTAACCGCAACCGGTGCCGATCTCCAGGGCTCGCTCGTGTGCCTGCGGTGCCAGACCTTGCATGATGCGGGCCTCAACCCGCGGCGGCAAGGTGATCTGATCATGCGACAGGGGCAGGCAGGTATCCGCCAGGGCCAGGTGCTTGTATGCCTCGGGGATGAAATCTTCCCGATGGATCGCTTGTAGCAAATCCAGGGTATGTTGATCCGGCACCTGCCAGGGGCGGATCTGTTGTTCAATCATGTTGTGACGAGCTGTTGCATATTGCATGGTCATTTTTCCGGTAGTTGCATAAGCGGCGCGATATAGTATAACGCGGGCGGCACCGAATATTCAGCGGCTTGATTCAGGCCAGCGTGGCGGATCATTAACAGTTGAGACAAAAATGGCAAGGGGTCGCCCCGCCCCCCACCAAAGCAGGCTTCGCCGCCTTTGGCTCCCCCTCAAGGGGGGAGCAATAAAACCACGAATAGCTCCCCCTTGAGGGGGAGCCGGTGGCACAAGGGCGTAGCCCGTAGTGGCTCCGGTGGGGGGACATTGCTGATTGGTCTCATAAGTAC
>JBPCXW010000075.1:0-3963 GCA_051008185.1 Gammaproteobacteria bacterium | reverse complement strand
GAGCTATTCGTGCCGGTGTTATTGCTCCCCCCTTGAGGGGGAGCCAAAGGAGGCGAAGCCTGCTTTGGTGGGGGGCGTGTCTCAAATGTTAATGATTCGCCACACGGCTTGCAATGTTTTTGTCAGGCGTGATGAAAAAACCGCTATGATCCCCGGCATGACTACACAAGTTCATATTCTGTTTGTCTGTATGGGTAATATCTGCCGCTCGCCGGCCGCCGAGGGTGTGTTCAGGCATTACATCGGCGAGCAAGGGGATCAGCAACGGATACGGGTGGATTCCGCCGGGACACTTTCCTACCACGCCGGTAGTCCCGCCGATGAGCGGATGCAACAGGCGGCGTCCCGGCGCGGTTATGCGCTGGATTCCATTGCCCGACAGGTCAAGCCGGACGATATTCAGGCGTTTGATCTGATCATCCCGATGGATGAACAAAATCTGACCGAGCTGGAGTTGCTGGCCGGTGGCCCGCGCGAGCATATCCGGTTGCTGGGTAGCTGGTTGCCGGGGGTGGGTGAGCCATCGGTGCCTGATCCCTATTACGGCGGAGAGGCGGGTTTTGAGCAGGTACTGGACATGATTGAAGCGGCCTGCCCCGCCCTGCACGCGCACTGCCGGACACTGCTGGATGGTAAATGACCGGCTATCCCGACGATGCAGAAATTGCAGCGGCGATAAGCGAGACCACCGGTAAGCAAGCGGACATCACCGGGCAACGGGTTATCGGCGGCGGATCAATCAATCATGCCCGGCAGATCAGCCTTGGAGACGGCCGTCGGTATTTTGTCAAGACACATCCCGCGAGCCACCTCTACCCCGGTATGTTTGAGACTGAACTGCTCGGCCTGCAACGGTTACATCAGGCAGGCAGCATCAGGGTGCCACGACCACTCGTGGCGGCAGAGTCATTCATCGTCATGGAATATATTGAGCAGGGCGAACCCGCCGCGGACTGGCAAGGCCGGATCGGCAAGGCACTGGCCTTGCTACACAAGAATACACAACAGGCAAAGTTTGGCTTTGACATCAATAATTATCTGGGGACGACCCCGCAGATCAATAACTGGACTGACAACTGGCCGTCATTCTGGCGAGAAAACCGCCTGAACCGGCAGTTGCAACTTTATGCCGACAAGACCACTGCGGATGATCCGCTATTGTCCATGGGCGAAGCAGTGGCAGATAAACTGCAAGCAATCCTGGCCGACTGTGAAGAACCGGCGGTGCTGTTGCACGGTGATCTGTGGTCAGGCAACGCCTTTGCCGACACCGACGGCAATCCCGTCATCGTTGATCCGGCCTGTTACTACGGGCAACGGGAGGCGGAGATCGGGATGATGCGAATGTTCGGCGGTTTTGACAAGGCGTGTGACGCTGCCTACAACGAAGTCTGGCCGTTGCAAGCGGGAGCAGAGCGCCGCATTACCTTGTATCGCCTGTATCATGAACTGAACCACCTGAACCTGTTCGGTAGCACCTACTACGAAAGCTGCCGAGCCTCCCTTGCGGCCCTGCTTTGATGCTTGTAAAATACCAACAATGAGCACCACAGACGACAATAATCAAGAACATCAGGGGTGTGACCACGGGGGAATTTTTACCATTCCGAAACCGCACCCGATCATGGGTACCTGGCGCGATATTTCCTATACGCCGGTGCGGGATAATATCTGGTCAGTCAGTGAGGGGATCTACCGCAGTATCTTTGTTGAAGGCGACAAAGGCGTTGTTGCCTTTGACACCTTGACCACCCCCGGCACGGCGCGGGCCTATGCCGCCGCCGTGGGCCGGGTGTTCCCCGACAAGCCCATACATACGCTGGTGTATTCACATGATCATCTGGACCATACCGGCTACGCCGCCGACATGGCACCCGATGCCGATATTATCGCGCACAAACTGTGCGCTGATGTGATCACCGCCCGTCAATCCGAAGGTCAGCTGGTCGCAACCGAGACCTGGCAAGGTGAACGCAAGACTTATGAAATAGACGGCGTGCATTTTGAATTACTGTATCCCGGCCCCACCCACGGTGACGGTAATATCGCCGCCTGGTTTCCCGCCAGCCGGGTGTTGTTCATGGTTGATACCGTGATACCCGGCGTCGGCTACACCTTCTTTCCTGACTGGCATTTCAAACCCTATATCCCGGCGATGAAACGCTTCCTCAGCCTGGACTGGGATGTATTCATCCCCGGACATTTCTGGATAACGGACAGACAAGGCTTTCTGGATAATCTGGAATACTATGAACTGATGGCAGAGTTTGCCCAGCAAGCGATCATTACCGGCGTTGATCCCCATGACTGGAACGGTCTCTGCCGCTATACCGCGGAAAAACTCAAACCCGCATTCGGCAATTTATTCCGCTATCACGAATATTGCGCGATGAACCTGTCACGCTATATGCAGGAATACCTGACCGGCGGCTGGGGTATAGAAGGCAACTACACACCCGACACCACACCTTTCTAGGAACGCCGCGATGACCGAGAACAGAGGACTCTTTACCAGCGACAAGGCCCAGGCCTATCTGGCACACGAGCCCGTCATGCAGGTAACACCTTTATCGCAACGCCTCTGGACTGTCAGTGACGGCACCTACCGCAGCCTCTTCATCGCCGCCGACAACGGCATCATCGCCTTTGATACCTTCGGCACACCCGGCAAGGCCCGTGCCTACGCAAACGCAATCCGGGACACCGTGCCCGAGCAACCGATTCACACCATCATCTACAGCCATGATCATCTTGACCACAGCGGCTTTGCCGCCGATCTGGCCCCGGATGCGGAGATCATCGCCGATGAATTATGCGCGAAGGTGATCAAACTGCGTCAGGCCGAAGGACAACTGCAACCCACCAGGGTATTGAGTGGCAAGGAACACAATCTCGCAATAGACGGGGTACAACTGCAACTGCTCAACCCCGGCCCCACCCACGGCAGTGGTAATGTTGCCTGTTATCTCGCCGAAGAAAAATTACTGTTTTCATCCGATACCATCTTGCCGAATGCCCGCTATGGTTTGTTGCCGGACATTCATCTGGCAAACTTTGTCATTTTCATGCGCGGCTTTCTGCAACTGGATTGGGAAACCTTCGTGCCCGGCCGCTACGAGGTCAGCGATCGCGCCGCTTTCATGCGCGGTTGTGATTATATTGAGGCCATGCAAATCGCCTGCCAGCAAGCCTTTGTTGAGTTCGTGCCGATATGGGCGATGGAGCCGATGCAGGCTTATGTCACAGGCAAACTGCGCGAGCAATTCGGCGACATGGATGGGTTTGACGAACACATCGGCCTGACGGCCATACGCATCGTGCATCATTACCTGATGGGCGGCTGGTCACTGGAAGACACCCCGGTCGCTGCCGCCCTGCTCGCAGACGAGATAACCCTATAAAGCTTACGTCCATAAGCAACAGTTTTTACGGCTGGCGCAATGTCGCTACCGGCTTTGTCGGCATGGGTCTCAGTTATCCGATGTTCACCGTGTTTGTATTCGGCACCTTGATCGCCCCGTTGCAGGCCGAGTTCGGCTGGCGGCGCGGTGATATTTCCTTTGCCCTGACGATGACCAATATCGGCGTGATCATCGCCTCCCCGTTGCTCGGCCTGCTCATTGATCGCTACGGCGTACGCAAGGTCTTGCTCCCCTCCCTGATATTGATGGGCCTGACCGTCGCCTCCATGTATCTGCTAAGCGCAGACATCCGGCATCTTTATCTGCTGTTTTTCCTGATTCCCTTGCTCGGTGCGGGGACCCTGCCACAAAGTTATTCCCGCGTGATCATCGCCTGGTTTGTGCGCCGTCGCGGCATCGCCCTCGGCCTCACCCTGTCCGGTTTTGGTGTCGGTGCGATGCTGGCACCGATCTTCATGCAATACATGATAGAAAACCAGGGCTGGCGTATCGCGTTCATCTTTTTCAGCGCGGCGATCTTTTTTATCGCGCTACCGATGAC
>JBPCXW010000074.1:0-25444 GCA_051008185.1 Gammaproteobacteria bacterium | reverse complement strand
GTAGGGACCTTGCCCAGCGGGTTGATGGCCTTGATGGAATAGCGGTCGCCCTGATCCTCGCCATCGCGGTTTTTAAACGGGTAAGTGGGGACAAAGGTGGTGGCGTCCCACAGGCCCGCCTCATGGATGGTCACCAGAACTTTATGGATAAAACTATGAAAGGGGGAGTAAAACAGTCGCATGATGATGTTCCTCGTATTGTTCTTGTCTGTCGTGTAGAATAGCATAGTATGCACCCTCTGTAGCGCATAAATATCAGACTGAAACACGATGACAGCAAAGACACTTTACGACAAATTATGGGATGAGCATGTGATACAGGATAACGGCGACGGTACCTGCCTTATCTATATTGATAAACATGTCATCCATGAGGTTACCTCGCCACAGGCCTTTGAGGGGCTGAAACTGGCCGGGCGCGAGCCCTGGCGATTGGACGGTAGTATTGCCGTGCCGGATCATAATGTGCCCACCAAAGATCGCGATGTGATCAATGATCCCGTTTCCAGATTGCAACTGGAGACTCTGGACAAGAATGTGAAAGAGTGGGGGATCCCGAATATTGAATTACATGATGAGCGGCAGGGCATCGTGCATGTGATGGGGCCGGAGCAGGGCGCGTGCTTGCCCGGTATGACGATCGTTTGCGGTGATTCGCATACCACGACTAACGGTGCCCTCGGTGCGCTGGCGTTTGGCATCGGCACCTCCGATGTGGAGCATGTGCTTGCAACTCAAACTTTGAACATGCAAAAAGCCAAAAACATGTTGCTGCGTGTGAGCAACACATTGTCTGAACATGTCAGTGCGAAGGATCTTATTTTGTACATTATCGGCCGGATCGGCACGGCCGGTGGCACCGGTTATGTGATTGAGTTTAGCGGCGAGGCCATAACCGGGCTCAGCATGGAAGGGCGTATGACCTTGTGCAATATGGCGATTGAGGCCGGTGCCCGTTCCGGCATGGTGGCGGTGGATGACAAGACTATTGAGTATGTAAAAGGTCGACCTTTTGCGCCCGCCGCCGGGCACTGGGAACAGGCCGTCCGTTACTGGAACGAGTTGCAGTCCGATCCGGATGCGGTGTTTGACAGCACCATTGATATTGATGCTGCTGATGTTTCACCCAGCGTAACCTGGGGCACTTCACCGGAGATGGTGGCACCGGTCACCGCTACAGTACCCGACCCGGCGAACGAAAGTGATCCGATAAAAAAAGCCGGGATACAACAAGCCCTTGCCTATATGGATTTGCAACCGGGCCTGCCCATCACCGGCATCAAACTGGACAAGGTGTTTATCGGCTCCTGCACCAATTCCCGCATTGAGGATTTGCGGGCGGCGGCGAAGGTGGTCAAGGGCAAAAAATTGGCGGATAATATCACCGAGGCATTGGTCGTACCGGGTTCCGGTCTGGTCAAGAAGCAGGCGGAGGTAGAGGGTCTGGATAGCATCTTTCTGGCGGCGGGGTTTGAATGGCGCGAACCGGGTTGCTCCATGTGCCTCGGTATGAATGAAGACAAACTGAGTAGTGGCGAGCGTTGTGCCTCCACTTCCAATCGCAATTTTGAAGGCAGACAGGGGGCCGGTGGCAGGACCCATCTGGTCAGCCCGGCCATGGCCGCCGCCGCCGGGATCGCCGGACACTTTGTGGATGTGCGGCAGTTGCAAACAAGATAAAGGTATAAAAGAGGACTGATATGCAAGCTTTTACAACTCTGAATGGTTTGGTGGCGCCGTTGGATCGGCCTAATGTGGATACGGATTCCATTATCCCCAAACAATTTTTGAAATCTATTCGGCGCACCGGCTTCGGGCCTTTTCTGTTTGATGCCTGGCGTTATCAGGATCACGGTGAGCCGGGGCAGGACTGTGCCGGGCGGGCCTTGCGGGAGGAGTTTGTGTTGAACCAGCCGCGTTATCAGGGGGCGGAGATTCTGTTGGCGAGAGAGAACTTCGGTTGCGGTTCTTCCCGTGAGCATGCCGTTTGGGCCTTGCAGGAGTATGGTTTCCGTTGCGTGATCGCCCCGAGCTTTGCCGATATTTTTTTCAGTAACTGCGGCAAGAACGGGGTGCTGGCCGTTCGGCTGGATGATGCGGTGATAGATCAGTTGTTCGCACAGGTGTTGGCTAATGAGGGGTATCGGCTGTCGGTTGATCTGGCCGCGCAGACACTGACGGAGCCGGATGGTCATGTCATCGGCTTTGATTTTGACCCGGCCTTGCAGCAACGTTTGTTACAAGGGCTGGATGATATTGCGCTGACCCTGCAAAACAGTAACGCGATCAAGGACTATGAGGCGCGACGTACGGAACAGTTACCCTGGTTGTTCAACTGATATGTCAAACAAAACCACAAACAAACAGGCCGCCGCGAGCGAGGAACTGACGCAAACCCTTGCCGATGCCGCCGACACCTATCGCGATATGCTGAACAATTTTGTACAGGCCCAGAGCCAACAGAATATACCAGACCCGCTTGGTGTAACGCAGACCTTTCTGGACACGACCGCCGCCCTGATGAAGCAGCCGGAAAAACTGGCCGAGGCACAGTTACAGTTCTGGCAGTCCTGCAGCAATCTCTGGCTGGACAATACCCGGCGCTGGCTGGGCGAGGAGGTGGCGACACCGCTTGAGCCGGAAAAAGGTGATCGACGTTTCAAACACGCGGCCTGGGACAGCAATCCATTTTTTGATTTTATCAAACAGTCTTATCTGGTAACCGCCAACAGTATTCAGTCCGTAGTGGAAGATATTGACGGGCTGGATGAAAAGACCGCGCACAGGGCCCGGTTTTATACCAAACAGTTTGTTGATGCGATGTCGCCTTCCAATTTTGCATTGATGAACCCCGAGGTGCTGGAGGCGACCGTGGAAAGTAAAGGCGAAAACCTGCTACGCGGCTTGCAAAACTTTATTGATGACTTTGATGCGGAAAAAGGCGAACTCAAGATCAAGATGAGCGACAGGGATGCCTTTGAATTGGGCCGCAATGTCGCCACCACGCCCGGTAAGGTGGTTTTTCAGAATGATATGTTGCAACTGTTGCATTACACGCCTACTACTGAAGAGGTTTATAAGACACCGTTGCTGATTATTCCCCCTTGGATCAACAAGTTTTATGTCATGGATTTGCAGGCAAAGAACTCCATGATCAAATGGCTGGTGGATCAAGGGCACAGCGTGTTTGTGATTTCCTGGGTCAATCCCGATGCGGCTTTGGGCGACAAGGATTTTGCTGATTATGTATTAGAGGGGGCGTTGGCGGCGATGCAGGCGGTTACTGACTGCACCGGTGAGGAACAGATCAATGCGGCCGGTTATTGTATCGGCGGCACCTTGCTGGCGGCCACTGTGGCTTATCTGCAGGCGCAACAGGACAACCGCATCAAGTCAGCCACTTTTTTCGCGTCCATGCTGGATTTTTCCGAGCCGGGTGATCTGGGGGTATTCATTGATGAAGAGCAACTTGGCACACTGGAGGAGGAGATGAACGAAAAGGGTTTCCATGACGGTGCCCAGATGTCCATGGCATTTAATATGTTGCGGGCTAATGATTTGATCTGGTCTTTCTATGTACATAATTATCTGCTGGGCAGGGAGCCTTTCCCGTTTGATTTACTGTATTGGAATAGCGATAGCACCCGCCTGCCGGCGAAGATGCACAGCACTTATCTGCGAACCATGTATCTGGAAAACAAATTCAGGCAACCCGGGGGGATTAGTATAGACGATGTGCCGATTGATCTGAGCAGCATCCAAACCCCGGCGTATTTTATCTCCACGGAAGAAGATCATATCGCCCCCTGGAAGAGCACTTATTCCGGCGCACAATTATTCTCCGGGCCGGTGCGGTTTGTACTGGGCAGGTCAGGCCATATTGCCGGTATTATCAATCATCCTGATGCGGACAAGTATGGTTACCACACCGGCGGTGCAATTGATGTGACTGCGGACGAGTGGCATCAACAAACAGACAAACACCCCGGCTCCTGGTGGCCGGACTGGAACCAATGGCTACTGGATTTCGCCGGAGAGAAAGTCCCCGCCCGCTTGCCCGGCACCGGCAAATTACCAGCATTGGAGGACGCACCGGGGTCATATGTCAAGGTCAGGGTTGATGCCGAACCCTGATTATGCAAGAGCCATTTCAAGCTTGCATGGCGATGCAAGTCCCGTGCAAGGAACATCTGCAACAGATATTGACCGACAGATTCCAACTTTGACCGATGCGGATATGCTCGGACACCTTATTGAAAAGTTTCTTGCCCCCCGTATTAATCTAAGCCCCAATCCGACGCAGGATGCCGATGGCAATGAATTGCTGCCAGCACTGGATGAAGATGTTGCCGAAATAGAAGACGATGCGATTACGGAATCTCATAAATGACTATTCCCGAACATCCAAAAATCTACCATATCATTCATGTTGATCGTTTGCCTTCAATCATTGCAGATCGCTTTCTTTGGAGTGATGCTAAAATTGCACAACGCACTTCATCCGAAATCACCATTGGGATGGATCATATTAAGCAACGGAGGCTCAAAGAGTTGACATTGAATAGCCACCCTAATTTACATGTTGGTGAGTGTGTACCTTTCTATTTTTGCCCACGTTCAGTAATGCTCTTTGTGCTTTTCCGAGCCGACCATCAAGATATTTCGTACCGAGGCGGACAAAATTTGATCGTACACCTAGAATTTGATCTCCGTAACATTGTATCTTGGGCGGACGAGAACGAACACCGCTGGGCTTTCACCAGCTCCAATGCAGGTGCCAGATACTTTGACGATTGGTGTGACTTAGACCACTTGAATGAAATTGACTGGAATGCTGTTGGGGCAAGGGATTGGAGGTCATGCAAGGAGGCTAAACAAGCTGAATTGCTTGTTGAGAGAAGCCTGCCTTGGAGCTTGACAGAGCGCATTGGTGTGCTGAATAATACAGCCTACGCCCACGCAGCCCGGGCGATTGCTGCAAGCCTCCATAAACCAATTTTAGAAGTAAAGACCGACTGGTATTACTAGAAGGGGGGGACAAAATGATTAAATACAAAACTGGCAACATTGTTACCGAGGATGCTGAGGCCATTGTCAACACCGTCAACTGCGTCGGTGTTATGGGGCGCGGCATCGCACTAGAATTCAAGAAGGCTTTCCCTGAAAATTTCAAAGCCTACGCCGCTATCTGTAAACGCAAAGAGCTCAAGCCTGGGCACATGTTCACTTTCAGCACCGGGCAAATGGCAAACCCCAAATATATCATCAATTTTCCCACCAAGCGACATTGGAAAGGAAACAGCAAAATAGAAGACATTGAATCAGGGCTTGAAGCACTCAGCAAAGAAATCAAGGAGCGGCAGATTCGTTCTATCGCCATTCCACCATTAGGCTGTGGCCTAGGCGGATTGGAGTGGGAAACCGTGAAGCAGCACATTGAGCAGGCTCTTGCCAATCTGGAAAATGTACAAATCCTCGTCTTCGAACCTAAAGGCTCACCAGATGCTGACAAAATGGTTCGCAACCAGAAAATACCCAAGATGACATCAGGCCGAGCGGTACTAGTCGCATTGATGCATCGCTATCTGACTGGATTACTTGATCCATTCATAACATTGCTGGAGCTTCATAAGCTAATGTATTTTATGCAAGAGGCGGGAGAGCCTCTCAGTCTTGACTTCCAAAAAGCACCTTATGGCCCTTATGCCGAGAACCTGCGCCATGTGCTGAACGCTATTGATGGTTACATGATAAGTGGATACGCAGACGGTACAGATGTACCAGATAAGACACTTGAGCTTGTGCCGGGAGCTAAAGAAGATGCTAATGCCTTGCTTGATGAACATACCGACACCAAAGCGCGTTTTGAGCAGGTCGCCAAACTGGTGGATGGGTTTGAATCATCTTTCGGCTTAGAATTGTTATCTACTGTTCATTGGGTTATGAAACATGAAAAAGCCAACACAGCCGATGACATAGTGAACCGTGTTTACGCATGGAGTGAACGCAAGCAGCAATTCACCCCTCGCCAGATTCATTTGGCAAGGGATGTACTTCTGAATAACAGCTGGTTAGGTCTGAACTAACCGGAGAATCTGCGCTGTCCCTTGACTACCACGCTATATCCTCCAGCAACTTGTTTGCGGCCATAGCCACCCTTTCATCCCGGCGGTCGTGAAACTGTGCGTAAAGCGACAGTGGGTCAACAGTGGACGAGTCTGACAGGGCGGCAGGGTTGTAGGCCCAGAGTTCCACAATGCAGTCTGCCTCGCGCAGACCAACCTCAATAAGGTTATGGTCTTGAGCGATTTTCTCCCAGTCGCTTGCAACAACAGCAAAGGTGGTAATGGGCGGCGCGGACAGTTCGGTAAGTTCCGAAAGCGCACTTTCGCCAGCCAGTTTCAACACCCCTTTGACAGGGCGACCCCGGACAAATCTCTCACTGCGTACTGGATTCCGCAAGAAGTCACGCATGGCATTAAGTAGCCTCCGCCTTTCGCTATCAAACTGAATATGCCTTTCCCTGCCGCGTCGCTCAATATGGGCGAAGCCGGTTGCGGCCAGGTCGTTAAAAGCCCGCCCGATTGACATGGCCGAGTAATGTAGCTGTGCCGCCAGGAGAGGGGGAGTAATGGCTGCGCTATCAAGCCGCAACAAGTGATGGAACAGCACTGTTTGAGTCGCCGGTGATAATCTAGCAGTATGGATCTTCCTGATAGTAAGAAAGTGTTCCCGCAAATCCATCTCGAGTTCTGGAAAGTATATCTGGTTCCCCGGCACCACGAACGAGATACCATGCTTGATGAGGCGAGCCCGATTATGTGCACTCAGCGACTGCGCCGCATAAACGACAATGGCATCCTCAACAGCACGAACCAGCCCGATATGTTTGGCAATCTCCGCAGGTGTGGTTGCATCACCCAGGCTGACGAGGAAGATACACCTTTTACCAAAAAGGTGGCCTTCGTAAAACTGGTACATTCGCCCCATAAATACAGGAAGACTCGGTGCTACGCCAACCGCCGCTACTCGAATAGGGTAATGGAGCGTATGGCTGATATGTTGCTCCAACGTTGCAACAAACTGTGTTTTCGACATTTCGCGCCTCCTTTGTGATGTGCGAGAACACTAACAGTGCGGTGCATACTAACATCACCAATGTTAGTATGCAAGTTCATTGTTAGCATCTCGCATCAGGCGTAATCAGAACATCTTTCTACGCATTGACACCCGCAAGGCTATGATATTTCTCAAACTCACTTTCCGTGTGGCCTGCGGCAATTTCAGTGCTGATGCAATTGTCATCTTGCGGCACACCTTGCTTGTAAAATTCCAGAAACTTATCCAGCCGAGTTGCCCAGTCTTCCATAGTCATGGGAATATGGTGTAGGGCATAGTCTTCGGCCATATCCATGTAGTCATTGACGATATCGTTAAGGCATTCCCGTTCTTCCGGTGTGCGATAGGTGGTATGTCCGAAAATAGCCTGATGTAATTCGTTCTGAACCTTGTTATAGAACTCGCGGGTGGTAAGCGCATCCTTGTTGTAATCCATGCTGGTAGCATAAAGGTCGGTTAGCTTTTGATAAAAAAGACGATCACTCCGGCGAATTTCTTGAATGTTTTCAATCAAATAATCAAAGTAGTGCTGCCCAAGAAAGCCATTATTCTTAAGGCGTTCAGTGTCCAGCGTATAGCCTTTGATCGCAGCACCCCTTAATATCGTGCCCGCCCATTGACGGAACTGGGTCGCTCGTTTGGATTTGACACGATAGCCCACCGATATGATGGCATTCAGGTTGTAGAAACTGGTGTCATGGCTTTTGCCACCTGTGGCGGGCATTGGGAATTTCCGAGTTACTGAATCTGGCTGTAGTTCATTGATTGAAAAAATGTCTTCCAAGTGCCCGTCAATAGTTGAAACTGATACGCCGAACAATTCTGCCATAAGCTTCTGTGTGAACCAGACAGACCCATCCTGATGACGAGCTTCAATGCCATCCTGCTCGGCCTGTTGCATAAGAATCATAAATTCAGCAGCACTGTTGCGGATGGCTGGATTTTGCGACTTCTGCGTATTCATATTGTCAACTCCTGTGTTATGAGTAATTGGGGAGGTAAACAAGAATATCCTTGATGTTTATCTCTTCCTCAAATGTATCTACATAGCGGGGAATATTCAAGTTGAAGTGGTTCTCTTTCAACTCCCGGTGGCGGTCCCCCCATCAAAGCAGGCTTCGCCTCCTTTGGCTCCCCCCTTGAGGGGGAGCCGGTGGCACAAGGGCGTAAGCCCGTAGTGGCTCCGGTGGGGGGAATTTGCTGACTTTATTTTATATGTATCAACATCTTTGATAGTATGTTATCTTTATCGTACTCTTATTGGATGAGGCCAAATAATGCGTGTGTCTGTCGTCCCCGTAACACCGTTTCAACAAAATTCCTCTATTGTTATCTGTGATAAAACCAACAAGGCCGCTGTGGTTGATCCCGGCGGGGAAGTGGATCGGTTGATTGAGACCGTCACAGCAGAGCAGGTGCAGCTGGAGAAGATTCTGGTTACACATGCACATATTGACCATGCCGGTGGCGTGGCGGAACTGGCCCGGCGTTTGCAGTTACCCATAGAAGGCCCGCACAAGGAGGATCAGTTCTGGATTGATCTGTTGCCCGAGCAGGCCGAGATGTTTGCCTTTCCGACTGCCGAGGCCTTTGTTCCGGACCGTTGGCTGGAGGACAATGACACGGTGACTGTAGGTGAACTGGAGTTTCTGGTCCGGCATTGTCCCGGCCATACGCCGGGGCATGTGATATTTTTTCAGCCTGATAACCGGTTGGCTATTGTTGGTGATGTCTTGTTTCAAGGCTCTATCGGCAGGACGGATTTCCCCCGCGGTGATCATGCAACCTTGCTTGCTTCCATCAAAAACAAACTATGGCCTCTGGGCGATGATGTTCAATTCGTGCCGGGTCATGGCCCGACATCCACTTTCGGTCAGGAACGGCAGAGCAATCCGTTCGTTGCTGATCACACTACCACCCCATAACTGAAGGAGACTTATAATGAAACTGTATATCGCTGGCCCATCCCCCAATTCACTCCGGGTACAAGCCGTAGCCAATCATGTCGACATCGATCTGGAACTGATCAATGTTGATCTGTTAGCCGGTGAGCATTTGGAGGGAGAACTAGCCAAGATCAATCCCAATCATAAAATCCCTACTCTGGTAGATGGGGATTTCGTGTTGTGGGAATCCACCGCTATCATGCTGTACCTTGCCGCTGGCAAACCGGAAGCGGGTTTGATCCCGGATGATCCAAAGTTGCAGGCCAAGATGCAACAATGGTTGAGTTGGAATACCGCGCATTTTTCCCGTGCCTGCGGTGCTATCACCTGGGAAAATCTGGTGAAGAAACACTGGATGAAGCAGGAGGTTGATGCCGATGCCCTGAAGCAGGCGCTGGAGGAGTTCAATCGGTTTGCCGCGGTGCTGGATGCCCATCTGGCCGACAACAACTATCTGCTGGGTGACAACATCAGTGTCGCCGACCATGCCACCGTCTCGTTTCTGGTGCATGCCGAGGCGGGCGACATTCCGGTGAAACAATATCCGCATATACAGCGCTGGCAGGGCGGTCTGCTTGGCTCTGCGGCCTGGCAAAAGACGTTGCAGGTGTTGCAATAGTGATTCCCCGCCATGATCACGCTTGATAATGTCAGCAAGGCTTACGCCGGGCAGGCGGCGGTTGATTCGGTCTCGTTGCATATTGAGAGTAACACCACTACCGCGCTAATCGGCCCTAGCGGTAGTGGTAAATCTACTTTGCTGCGTATGATCAACGGGCTGGTGGAACCGGATGTCGGTACGGTGACGATACGCGGGGTGACGCTCAGTCAGGACAATCTGTTGCAACAACGGCAGGAGACGGGTTATGTGATTCAGGAAGGCGGCCTGTTTCCGCACCTGACCGCGCATGACAATGTGGCTCTGATGCCGCGTTATCTGGGTTGGCCGGAACCCAGATTGCAGCAGAAGCTGGATGAGCTGACCGAGCTGGTGCAGATTGAAGCGGATGAACTCAGCCGCTACCCGCAGCAACTCTCCGGCGGGCAATGCCAGCGTATCAGTCTGATGCGCGCCCTGATCCTGGAGCCGACGATCCTGTTACTGGACGAACCGCTGGGCGCGCTGGACCCGATCATCCGTTACGAGTTGCAGCAACAGTTGTCCGCCATTTTCAAGAAACTCGGCAAGACGGTGGTGATCGTCACCCACGATATGAGCGAGGCGGCTTATTTCGCCCACAATATCGTGCTGTTACGCGAGGGGCAGCTGGTGCAACAAGGCAGCATCTCTGATTTGATTGAGCATCCGGGCAACGAGTTTGTGAATGAGTTTATTCACGCACAACGCCGCCCGTTACAAGATTTTCCGACATTACAATAACCATGCACCGATTTTATACAGCATTACTACTCCTGCTCTGCGCGCTACAACCCGGCCAGACGCAGGCGGAGTTGAGGGTCGCTTCAAAAAAATTCACTGAAAGTGTCATCCTGGCGGAGATAGCCACCCGCTTGCTGCGTAGTGAGGACATCAAGGCCAATCATCTGCGGGATCTCGGCGGCACACGTATTTTATGGAGCGCCTTGCTCAGCGGCGAGATAGATATTTACCCCGAATACACCGGCACCCTGCGGCAGGAAATTTTTGCCGGTGAGGGACTGCAAGACTTCATTGACATACAGGCCAAACTAAGGGCGCACGGTATAGGCATGACCGCCCCGCTGGGCTTTGACAATACCTATGTGCTGGGCATGCTGGAGAGCAAGGCGGCAGAGTTGAACATTCGTTCCATTACCGATCTGCAACGCCACCCGGAACTGGCACTGGGTTTCAGCAATGAGTTTATGTCACGCGGCGATGGCTGGCCGAGCCTGCGTCTGCATTACCAACTGCCTCAGCAACAGGTGAAAGGACTGGATCACGATCTGGCCTACCGCGGCTTGGAGAGCGGTGACATCGCCGTCACCGATCTGTATAACACCGATGCCGAGATTGTCTATTATCAACTACGCCGCCTGTCGGACGACAAACGTTTCTTCCCCGAATATCAGGCGGTGTATCTGTACAGGCAGGACAGCGTAAAGAAGTACCCGGGCAGTGCGGCCAAGCTGGCCGAGTTGCAGGGCAATATTGATCAACATCTTATGACGACGATGAACCGCCGGGTCAAGATTGACCGACAAGATGCCGGACAAGTGGCCGTCGATTACCTGCGCTCACACTTGCAAATCGATTCCACCTATCAGGCGATAACCCGCATGGATCGCCTGCTGACCACCACGATGGCACATTTGTATCTGGTGCTGGTCTCTCTGGCCGCCGCCATTCTGGTCGCAGTGCCACTGGGTGTGGTGGCGGCAAAACAGGAACGTCTGGCCCGCCTGTTGCTCGGCGGCAGCAGCATCGTGCAAACCATCCCCGCACTGGCCCTGTTCGTATTCCTGATCCCGTTTCTCGGCATCGGCACCGCCCCGACCATCGTGGCACTGTTCCTCTACAGTCTGCTACCCATCCTGCGCAACACCGCCAGCGGCCTGCACGACATCCCGTCGGCGATAACCGAATCCGCGATCGCGATGGGCCTGCCCGCCTGGGAAAGACTGAAGCGCATTGAACTACCACTCGCCCTGCGCCCGATCATGGCCGGCATCAAGACCGCCGCCGTGATCAATGTCGGCCTCGCCACTCTGGGCGCCCTGATCGGCGCCGGTGGTTACGGGCAACCCATCCTGGCGGGCATCCGTCTGGATGATGTCGGGCTGATACTGGAGGGCGCCATCCCGGCGGCCCTGCTGGCCTTGCTGGTGCAGTATCTGTTTGAGTTTATAGAGACCCGACTCCTGCCCGATTATTGAAACGCAGGCAAAAAAAAGCCGCCCAAGGGGAGGGCGGCTAAGCGACCGCTAACTCAAAGAAGGGAGTTGCGGTTGGGGGAAGAGGTAATGTCGTGTGTTGCTGTTACGCTTTGGATGACTTCTTGTCGCGCTTCGCTGTCGTGTTGGTAGCCAGCTCGGCTGCGTATTTGCTATCCTTGATCAGACGCTCACTGAGTGTCTTGGCGGCCTCGGCCTGAGACTTGAGATATTCTTGCAGGCTCTCAATGTCCTTGACCTCAATGGCCGATTTCAACTGGCTGATGCCGATCTTGCCGGCCTCGTCCAGAAACTTGACTTGCTGCTCAAACAGTTTTTCTATGTTTGATACCGCAAGGGCATTTAACTCTTGAACAGGTTCCAGATATTTTTCTACAGTGGTATTCATGATTATTTCTCCTCATTTAGTGGTGTATAGTGAATTGCTGCAATGCAGTATAGGGGTCTTTCTTGTGCGATGCAACAAAATATTGCAATTATTTTCAGATATTATGCAAAATCCAATAAATACAATGAGTTATAAGCAGAAAATAGGTCTTGAAGACCCCGAAACGGGGCTATTCAGGGGCCGGAGGCGGCCATAAATGGTATTTAATTACTACCATCGCCTGAGCCGCCCCCGGCAGGCGATCTACCGGGCCAGCGACAGGGTGCAAAAAGTGCCGATATCGTCCCCCGCGCAATATCAGCCGGTGCTGCAAAAGCTGCAAACTTGCCTGACACAGGGGGATAAAAAGAATTTGCAACTGTATGCCGATCAGTTCATCAACCGCCTGGCGGCACAGTTTGCCGCGCCGCCGCTGAAGGTCCGGGTGCTGGCGACCCGGCCTTCGGATACCGAGAGTGAGTTACACGGCTTGTACGAACCGCTGGAAGATGACAGGAAGGCCCGCATCACCGTCTGGATGCGTACCGCGCAGCACAAGCGGGTCGTCGCCTACAAGACCTTTTGTCGCACCTTGTTGCATGAGTTGTGTCATCATCTGGATTACGAGGTGTTGAAACTGGCGGAGTCCTTTCACACCGAAGGTTTCTTTATGCGTGAATCCAGTATGTTCAAACAACTGCACGAGCAAGCAGACGATGACAACTAAACATTTCGTTAATGGCCATCCGATCAAGCCGCCTTTCCCCGACGGTCTGGAGCAAATCGTATTCGGCATGGGTTGCTTCTGGGGAGCGGAGCGCGAATTCTGGCAACAGCCCGGTGTATTCACGACGGCGGTAGGTTATGCGGCCGGTTCCACGCCCAACCCGACTTACGAGCAGGTGTGTAGCGGTCGCACCGGACATAGTGAGGTCGTGTTAGTGGTGTTTGACCCGACGGCGATCAGTCTGCAACAACTCTTGACCGTCTTTTGGGAAGGCCACGATCCCACCCAGGGTATGCGTCAGGGTAATGACAGGGGCACCCAATACCGTTCCGGCATTTATGTTTATTCGGCGGCACAAAAGACCGCCGCGCTGGCCGGGCGAGATCAGTATCAACAGGTGTTAGGGCAGGCCGGTTATGGCGACATTACGACAGAGATCCTGCAAGCACCGACATTCCATTACGCAGAAGATTATCACCAGCAATATCTGGCAAAGAACCCGCAGGGCTACTGCGGCTTGGGCGGCACGGGTGTCAGCTGCCCGGCAAGTTACAGCGTGTCAGAGTGACGGAACGGTAGTCGCGTATTTGCTAATCCATTCTGCGGCGGCCTTGTCGCGGTTCAGCGTGTAAGGCCCCTCGCGGTATTTTTTCTCTTGCACATAGGCTTCAATGTGGCAGACCTGTTCTACCAGTCGGGCACGGTTGGCGTCGGCGCGGCGTTGTAGCCAGAGGCCGATCTCGAAATAATCGGTGGCGGCACGCACCATCACCACCTTGCCGCGAAACTTTTCATTGCCGTTACGCAACGGGATAGTCAATTCAATAGTAATGCCCGGTTTGAGGTGTTTCTCCGAGCGGAAGATCAGGCCGATGTCACTGCTCTCCGTCGGCTTTGAGCCATTCAGCAGATCGGCAAACCAGACCCGTTTGTAGCGCAACGGAAAACCGTGTGGGTGGTGGATGAAACCGGTCTGGCTGTTCCGGATGGGCTCTTGCACGGTGACTCCCCGGTACAGGGTTTCAGAGTTGCGTTGCACGGGTTTTCTGGTGTATTTGTTCAGTCTTTGAGTAAGCATCACGGTCCCCATTGAGGTGATATAAGGTGGTCAGGGGGCTTATATAGTAGAAAAAATGCAATAAAGCAAGAAAAATTTCATAAATAATAATGTGTTGAACGATCTTTATTAGATCAAACATGATACTGAATATCTCTATAAGCCTTATAAGTCGCTGATTTTGTGAAAGTTATGTGGGCGGGGAGGGTGGGGGATACTGAAACTATGGCCCCCCACCAAAGCAGGCTTCGCCTCCTTTGGCTCCCCCTCAAGGGGGGAGCAATCACAATGGCAAAGCAGGGCTAACGCTTGCTTTGGCTTTTCACTACACGCGCTGGCGGCTTCGGCTATCGGCACGAATAGCTCCCCCCTTGAGGGGGAGCCGGTGGCGCAAGGGCGTAGCTCGTAGCGGCTCCGGTGGGGGGCCATTGCTGGGCAGGGTTATAATCGGTGAATGCGATATTGGTTTTTGATTACAGCAGTCCTTATTCTGGCGGTTGTGCTGGTTTTCCAGCTGATTGAGGCGGAGCTGGTGCCGTCGGAGGTTGGCACGCCGGCACCGGCAGTGCCTCCAACGGCCTCCCCGGCAGAGACGGCGCGTACGGCGGCGATGCGGCAACAGTATGCCGCTCTGGAGCAGGCACGGACTGAGTTACGCCGAAGACTGGCTGGCCTGAAGGCACAGACATGGAACCTGCGCTTGCCACCTGATCAGGCCCGGCAGATCACCACCGATATGAGACAGGCTCACGCCTTGCTACGCAACCCGCCCTTGCTCGGCGCGTTTGCCGATGCCGATGGCATCAAACGGGAACAGGACAAGGTGACTAACAGCATTACGACAATGCAGCAGATACAGCAACGTCTGACCGATCTGAAACCGAACCGACAACCGTAGCCTGCACCGGCACTCCAGACAGCCGTTGCTCCGTAACCAGATACCCATCCAGCCGCACCGGAATGATCCGGTTCACCTGATGCTCACAATAACCAGCCGGGATCACAACCTTCAGATAGTTAGCCGTATAGCCGCTATACACCACCTGCCCACCACATTCCTGCCGGTCATCTTCCAGCAACACCTCCATCTCCCTGCCCACAAAGCCCTGCATAAACTCACGCTTGAGTCCTTCCCCCAACAGATGCAACTGCCGACACCGCCGTTTCTTCTCCGCCGCACCCACCTGATCAGACAACCCGGCAGCGCGCGTGCCGCTACGGACGGAATAGGGAAAGATATGAATATGAGAAAACCCGCAACCCTCCACAAACTCCAGAGTCTGCTGCCACTCCGCCGCACTCTCGCCGGGAAAGCCGACAATGATGTCCGTAGTAACATTCAAATCCGCAACCCGACCTTTGGCCTCATCCAGCAACCGCCGAAAGGCACCCGTCTTGCAACGCCTGGCCATACGCCTCAACACCGTGTCCGACCCACTCTGCATCGGCAGATGCAGATGCGGCATAAAACGCGGGTTGTCAAACAGTTGCAAAAACCCGTCATCCAACTCCCAGGGCTCCAGCGAACCCAGCCGCACCCGCGGTATGTCGGTATGCACCAGCACCTGATCAATCAGTTCAACCAGACTGCTACCCAAATCAGACCCATAACCACCGATATGCACCCCGGTCAGAATAACCTCATTAATCCCCTGCTGATGCAGGGCATTGATCTCCGCAATCACCTCCGCCACCGGTTTGCTACGCTCCGCCCCCCGCGCCACGGTGACAATGCAGAAGCTACACTGATAACGGCAACCATCCTGCACCTTGATAAAGGCTCGATTACGCCCACGCTGAAACAACGGATGCGCCTCGGGCTCACGGGCATCCATCGGCATCGCCTCTGGCGCCAGCTCGGTATGCACCCGCTCCACCAGCCGCGCCTTGTCCCGGTTATGCACCAGCAGATCAATCCCGTCTATCTCCCGCAACACCTCGGGATGCAGACTGCTGTAACAACCACTAACCACCAACTTCGCCCCCGGGTTATGCCGCCGACACCGCCGAATCAACTGCCGAGACTTCTTCACCGCCTCCTGCGTCACCGCACAAGTGTTGATGACCAGCAGATCAGCCCGCTCACTATCACTTGTCAGCTGATACCCACGCAACCGAAACTGTTGCGCCCAGGTCTCCAGCTCGGCCTCATTCAAACGACAACCCAGCGTCTCCAGTGCCACCCGCATCAGGGTTGCTCGCCGGTCATCACCCGCAGATGCTCCGCCACACACAGCGACAGCGCCTGCAAGTGATAGCCGCCTTCCAGCACCGACAGCACCCGGCCGGCGCAGTGCTTGTCCGCCAGCTCCAGTATCCGCGCGGTCATCCAGCCGAAGAACGCGGTAGTCAGGTTGATCTGCCCCAGCGGGTCGTCCCGATGCGCATCAAAGCCGGCCGAGATGATAATGAACTCCGGCTTGAAGGCATCAATGCGCGGCAGGATGATGTCGGTGAAGGCCGCTTCATACTCATCGTCGCCACTGCCCGCCGACATCGGACAGTTCAGCGTCGCGCCGTTGCCGCGCCCGGTGCCGGTCTCGCTACGCGCACCGGTGCCCGGGTAATAAGGATATTGATGCGTACTGATATACAGAACAGACGGGTCGTCCTCAAAGGTATGTTGGGTGCCGTTGCCGTGATGCACATCCCAATCCAGAATAACGATCTTGTCCAAGCCATACCCGGCCTGCAACTGACGGGCCAGTATCGCAACATTATTGAACAGGCAAAACCCCAATGCCTGATCACGCTCGGCATGATGTCCGGGCGGGCGCACCAGAGCGAAGCCGTTATGGATATGTTGTTGCATGATATTGTCCGCCAGAGTCAGCGTAGCACCGGCGGCCAGCAGGGCGATGCTGTATGACTGCTCGCATATCGCCACATCGGGGGAATCCAGAAACGGCTGGCCGCTGAGGCAGGCCCGCTCCGCCCGTTGCATATACGCCGGGTTGTGATTGGCCGCAATCAGCTCCGGCATCGCCGGGCTGGCCGGGTAGGGCTGCAAGACCTGATACAGCGGCCGGGACTGCAAATGCGACATAATCGCCTGCAGGCGGGCCGGGCATTCGGGATGGCCACTGCCGGTATCGTGCTGCAGGAAGCTGTCACTGTAAATAAAGCCGGTAGTCATAGATGTTTGGATTGTCTCCCCACCAAAGCAGGAATAAAATATACCATTGGTTTATAGTAAAGAAAGCCCTGATGTAATCGGGAGTTATTATCACTATTTTTTCACAAGGTTCAATACAAGTAATGAAATTATGTCCCGTAATTCTGGCCGGTGGCGAAGGCACACGCTTATGGCCGCTGTCCAGAAAAAATCATCCCAAGCAATTTTTGCGCCTGTTTGATGACGATTCCCTGTTGCAAAAAACCTTGCTACGGTTGCGCGGCTTGCAGTCGGCACCGACACTGTTGATCTGCAACGAGGAATACCGCTTCACCGTGCGCGATCACGCCGAGGCGATAGGTGAGGCGATACAACAGATCATCCTGGAACCGCTGGGGCGCAATACCGCACCGGCCCTGACGATTGCCGCGCTGGCGCAGGAAGAAGATGCGGTGTTACTAATGTTGCCGGCGGATCATGTCATCACAGACAACACACGTTTTCAGGCCCTGATCATGGCCGCGATGCCGCTGGCCGAGGAGGGACATATCGTGACCTTCGGCATGCAACCCGTCAGCCCGGATACCGGTTATGGTTATATCAAAAAGGGCGCGGCGGCAAACCGGCACGGGGTGGCGGGTTTTGAGTTGCAAGAGTTCGTGGAAAAACCTGATGCTGCAACGGCGAGGGAGTATTGTGATTCCGGTGAGTATTACTGGAACAGCGGCATCTTCATGTTGCGTGCGGCGGTATGGCTAAAGGCGATTGAACAACTGGCACCGGCCATCAACAGTTGTTGCCGCGAGGCCTGGCAGGCGGGCGAGGCCGAGCAACCGTTCTACCGGCTGGGCAAGGATGCGTTTGCAAACTGCCCCGCTGATTCGGTGGATTACGCGGTGATGGAACACATTGACGAACTGCGCGATGTATCGGCTTATGTGTTGCCGGCCGATGTCGGCTGGTCGGATATTGGCTCCTGGGACAAGGTCTGGCAGCAGGGGGAGAGTGACAAGCAGAACAATGTCACCAGCGGCGATGTGGTGTTGAACGATACCGGCAATAGTCTGATACACGCCGAGTCCAGATTGGTGACCGCCGCGGGCTGTAACAACCTGGCCATCATAGAGACCGCCGATGCGGTGATGGTCATGGACAAGGGCAAGGCACAGCAGGTAAAGGAACTGGTCAGCCGCTTGCAACAGCAGGGGCGGGAACAGGTAGAGAGCAGCCCGTTCGTGCATCGTCCTTGGGGCGGGTATGAGTCCATACAATCCGGGCCGGGCTATCAGGTCAAACGCCTGCTCGTGAAACCGGGCAAGCAATTGTCATTGCAACTACACCACCAGCGTTCGGAGCATTGGGTGGTGATTAGGGGGACGGCGATGGTGACGCGGGGTGAGGAAGTGCGGGAGTTGGGGGTGAATGAGTCTGTTTATATTGGCGTGGAGACGAAGCATCGGTTGGCGAATGAGGGCGATGAGGATTTGGAGGTGATTGAGGTGCAGGTGGGGGATTATCTTGGGGAAGATGACATTGTGCGGTTTGATGATGATTTTGGGCGGGTTTGAGGCGATTTTGCCTGTTCGGTAACTGCTTGAATATGCTGGATTTATTTTGTTTGATTCTCGTATTTCGGCAAATACGATAAACAAATTAGTTTGTATGTGGCAAACGAGAAACAAAGTCGGCCCCGACATTGGCCCCCACAGCATCAGGCTCATTTCAGCGGGTGGTTTCAATCCCGGCGATATCAGATTCCTGCACTAACTGTTTTAGCCCGACTACGCGGATGTTGTTGGCGAGTGAGTAGGTTCGGTCGCCGGGGTAGATGATTGTCATCTGTTCCAACTGCAAGTCTTCCAAAGCCGTGTGCATGGAGCGGGTAACCTTGGGGGTTGAAGTGTATTTGAATTCAAAGGCGGTCTTTTTGTCACCCTGCACAAGCAACAAGTCCAGTTCAGCCTCAGCGTGAGTGCCCCAGAAGAAACATTCCGAAGCATCGGCGCGGCGAAGGCGTATGACTTGCTCCAGTGCAAACCCCTCCCATGAAGTGCCGACGCTTGGGTGCCCCTGCACATTGGCGAGGTCAGGTAGGTTAAGCAACGCGTGCATGATGCCCGTGTCGCGGAAGTACACCTTCGGCGATTTGATTTGACGCTTGTGGATGTTCGTGTGCCAGGGTTGCAGGATGCGCACCATGAAAGTGCCAGCCAGAATGTCCAGATAACGCCTTACGGTCGCCGCGCTGACATCCAGCGAGCGGGCAAACTCTGATGCGTTGAACACCTTGCCGTTCCAGTGCGCCAGCATCATCCAGAGGCGCCGCATGGTGTTGGGCGCGAAGTCTATGCCAAGCATTGGCAGGTCGCGTTCCAGAAAACTCGCAATGTAGGCTTTGCGCCAGTTCATTCCAACTGTATTGTTTGCCGCCAGATAGGCCCGGGGAAAGCCGCCGCGCAACCACAAGCGTTGCTGATCTTCGATTTCAAATATCGTGAAGGGAGGCAATTCCAGATAGATGATGCGCCCGGCGAGTGACTCGGAAGTCTGCCGCAGCAAGTCGCGCGAGGCACTACCGAGTACCAGATAGCGTTGCTTTAGCGGGCGGCGGTCAATCAACACCCGCAACACAGGGTAGAGCTCCGGCAAGCGCTGGATTTCGTCAATGACAATCAAACCCTCCAGCGACTCCAGTGCCAGCTTGGGGTCCGACAGGCTGTTCAGGTGGTCGGGGTCTTCCAGATCAAAGTAATGGACCTGCTCATCAACCGGGGCTTTGGCCGGGGCGTTTGGATTGATGTAATCCCGGGCCAAGGTGGTCTTGCCACACTGGCGCGGGCCGAGGATGCCAACTATCGGGTGGCTCTGGAAAAAGGCATCAATCTGCCCCAAAAAGACTGTTCTTTGCATGGCCTAAAACCTTGAAAATCGGAAGTGAGACTATCAGATTTCAAGATTATCTTGATAGAAAACCCCCTTGTCAAGCAATAAAATCCAGCAAGAATAGCTCCCCCCTTGAGGGGGAGCCAAAGGAGGCGAAGCCTGCTTTGGTGGGGGGCCATTGCTGATTGGTCTCATATATACTAAGCCAGCACACACAAAAGGCAACCAGCATGAAACCACTATTTCTATTACTAGCCATCCCGCTCATTTCAGCATGTGAATCCCCAAAGATTCCCGATCTGGTAAATGCCGATGGTTCTTATCCCACCATAGAATTGGCAAAAGATGTTGTAGTCGTAAAAGTCCTGCAAACCACAATCAACTCCCTGCAAGACTTCCCCAGCATTGAAGAAGGGCTAAAGTTCAACCTG
Organism: Gammaproteobacteria bacterium; assembly: GCA_051008185.1. Taxonomy (GTDB): domain Bacteria; phylum Pseudomonadota; class Gammaproteobacteria; order Eutrophobiales; family Eutrophobiaceae; genus CAXMWX01. The sequence continues at coordinate 4,925 of JBPCXW010000074.1, read as the reverse complement.
AAGCACATGGATGACATGGCCAGAAAAGCCTGCTCAACCGGCAAGAAACCAGACTTCTTGCTATATCACGAATTCCCCTTGACCGGTTACTCATCCGGGTCACGACAAGAAAAACTCAAATACACCATTGAGATACCCGGAGCCGAGACAGAGTATTTGGCAAAGATCGCCAAGCGGTGCGACAGTTATTTGATATTCGGAAGTTATGCAACAGACCCTGATTGGCCGGGGCATATTCTGAGTTTGAACACGGTGATTGATCGTAGCGGCAACATAGCAAAGGTGTTTTGGAAGTCCCGAAATATCAAGCGCCTCTATCCTGACAAGGAGATTACAACAACGACGATTGAAGCAGTAAGGGATCGCTACCGAGCCATGTACGGAATGGAAGAGGAGTTCCCCGTATTACAAACAGAGTATGGCAACATCGCCGTGAGCACTGTGCAAATGGATCCCTTCATCTACGCCGCGTTTGCAATGCGCGGGACTGAAATCATGTTCCGCACGGCAACCCTGTTTGCAGAAGATGATGTCCTGGCAATGGCCAGAATCAACGATTTCTATTCAGCAATGGCAAACTTCGCCCTACCGCTCAACCCGAAATACAGTGGGGGAGAATCGGTAATTGCCAGCCCGAACGGCAAGATTCTCGCAAAATCAAAGTTCCTTGATAAAGATGACATCATAGAAGCCGAGATACCCATAGCAGAATTCCGAGCGGGCCGCAGGCTACCAAATTATGCACTGGATATGACGATGCCAGTATTGAATCAATACCAACAGGAATTCCCCATCAACCATCTGGACATCCCGATTGAGGAATTGCCGGAAACGGGTGAAGCAATGAAGGAATTGATGGAGGGGGTTAGTCGTTATAACGACAGATAGTCCCTTCAACTTTTTTTGACATAGTAGGTCCCGCGTCCTGTTCCCTTTGCTTTGATTAGCCCCAGCTTCTGCAGTTTCCTGAAATCAAGTTTTCGTGAAGCCGGGCTACGCGGTGATAATTCCCTGTACTCCCGCTGGGTGATGCTGCCATGCTTGTCAATATAGTCCATAATAAGCTTATGGTGTGTTTCCAGCTTTGGCGGTGGCGGAGTTTTGTCCGGCAACGCTTTGCGTGTCCGCATCAGCTCATCCAGTATTCCTTCCGCGAAATATTCCAGCCAGTGTGTGAAGTCAATGGTATCTCTTAGTTCGTAGTAATCGCCCTGCAGGCCAACTGCATTGAAGTACTGCGTAATGTTTTGGTTGTAGTAATTTTCAAAGCTGAAAATCTCAAACAAATCAAACCCTGCCTTGCCGAGAATAGCCGTTGTAACCAGCCGTGTTGTGCGGCCATTGCCATCCATAAAAGGATGGATAATCACGCACTGGCGGTGGAATATCCCGGCAAGGATAATGGGGTCAACCTGATCAATGTTATTGTCAATATAGGCAAGCAGGTCCCGCATCAGGCCCTTCACATCCTTTGCAGACGGGGGAATAAAGACAATCTCGTCCAGCTTACGCGGGTTGCGAATAACAACCGGGTCCCGGCGAATATGACCGGAATCCGCCTCATTCTCCATCAACCCGGCAACGACCTGCCCTTGTATGGACTCAACTGTTTGCAAGGAAAGTGAAAACTTCCCCGCAGGAATAGATTTATACAGACTCTGTAGCGCCTGATTGTAGTTCAGCACCTCCTTCTCGGTGGCGCGAACATGCTTGCTTCGTTTTTTCAACAGCCGCTTTACATCTGTCAGCGGCAAAGGGTTGCCTTCAATGCTGGTAGAGGCGTAAGTAGAAAGTTCCCTGGCCTCCAGTTTCAGCGCTGCCAGAGATCGCCGATTCAACCCCAAACTTTTGATCTCGCCAAGGGCCTCCCCAATTCGCCGCATGGTAAGCAAAAGCCGGTCTGTGATGCTATATTTTGGTGCCCAAGCCATAGCCGTAAATTAGCCGAGAATTAGCCGTAAATCAAGTGGGTTATCCGTGCCATATCAAGGTCAGCAGGTATTCGCAGTTGCAGACATTGTTGTGCCTAGCGGTGCTTTATATTGCGGTAATGACCGGCTGGATATCTGATAAATGAGTCAGACTCCTTTAGATTAACGATAACCGCAGCTTCGCCTATCAGCACGAATAGCTCCCCCCTTGAGGGGGAGCCGGTGGCGCAAGGGCGAAGCCCGCAGTGGCTCCGGTGGGGGGACATTGCTGATTGGTCTCATAAGTACTTGGTTAGCGCATCCTTCCAGTTGCAGTTTTTTTCATGCACTTTTTTGATGTTTATTTGGACTATGGACAATACCTAAAAGACCATCTATTGAAATATCTTCATCTATCAGCGGCCAGTAGATACCATACCCGGAAGGTGATATTTCAAACTCCTTTTGCTCTTCTTCTGTTGCGTTTGCAAGAATGAACGACAATTCATTTAAATTTTTCTGAATGCTACCACCATCTACGATAAGGCTGAGGATACCTTTTGTGATGTTTACATTTTTCACTTCATGATTTTTTTTCATTTGTCTTGCCTTTTTTGAAATTCAACCCACTGTTCTACAATATAATCAAAATGCTCAAATATTATTTTGCGTATTTGTTTTTTGTCTCTTGGTGATAGATTGTAAGCATAAGCTTCCTGAATATCAAAATTTTCTTTATCTATCCAATATTTGCATTCCGCATCGCCTTTTCGACAATGTATGTGAACGGGCTCATTCCCTTCATTTGCGTAGAAGAAAAGGCGCCATCCTAAAAGGACAAGTATCGTTGGCATGCTGGATTTCTCTTTCTCTGTTTTCGGTACATAACAGTCTATCATACAGGCATATTTTATCTTTGCAACCTTGGTTGTCCTGACTCAATACAATAGAGCACCTCCTGATTACTGTTTCTTGTGCGTGTTTCCCTGCTTGCGTTCAATGACGATGCACCCGGCAAGCCATGCGTGATCATCTTCAGTGGAAGCAAACGTATCCCAATCCACTTTGAATTTGTCTTCTGCTGCCAATTCGCGTGCTTCCTCACCAAGACTCTTTGCATAGCCCCTGACTTTATGCAATGCTATTTCTTCTTTACTGTCTTCGGCACTGTAATAGTAACCTATGGCACCGAACCGTAATTGAGCGGCCTTAAGTGCTGCAATCACACGCTTCACATCTCCCATGACAAGATTCGTATGTACTTGGTTTTTGATTTCAATCACGGCTCTCGGCTTGCCATTTTGCCAATACACGACGATGTCGTATCGCTTGTTCTTGACTAGACGTGGTAGCCGACCTTTATTCCTGCCTCCTACCTCTTTGCGTGTCGTATCTGAAGCACCTTCAGCAAGTACAGTGCCGTCGCCGCTGATTTTCCACAATGCCCTCGCTACATAGGTGGTAATCCAATACTCTGGACCGTCACCCACCCAATATTCGGACATATCGTAGTAATCGTTCTGAGCTTTCTTGATACCGCTAATAATCGCGTCCAACAACGACTTGCGTGTCACTTTGGAGTCTGTTCTTTTATTTGTCATGATTCTCTCCTAATTAATTATCTAAAAATAAAACACACTTAAAAACATCACACGAATACCGCCCACAAGAATATATTTTAAGAAATGGGAGGATCAAGCCTTATCAAGGTCAGCAGGTATTCGCAGTCGCACACATTTTGTATATGGTTTAGTCGGGGGTCAATACCCAAATCCCAAAGTACTTGGGAAACGCAGGGGAGGGCGGGCCACGTCCTACCTTCGGATAGGTTCAAAGATGACGGCTGTAAGGTACCCATCGCCATGATGCGAACATGGGGTGCCATGCACCGGGCGTGATTTTGCCTGCTTTCGCTAACCACTTGAATATACTGAATTTATTCCATTTCCCAGCATTTTGACCGACTTAATTGCCAATTTGATTATCATATTTGATGAAATATGATAATCAACAGGGTAGAATACCGCTTCAAACCACAGAAACGAGGCTTTGTTTGTCGTATATCGGTAAATACGACAAACAAAACAGTTTGTTTACCATAGGCGATACACAATGAGTCAGTCCCCTTACAAGCCGGAAAAAATGCCACCGAAAGGCCTGGATTCAGCGCGCTTGATAGTACCCGTCGGCGAAGCCAATGCCGCTCTGGCCCGGTATGACGGCTTGCTACAAAGTCTGGTCAATCCAGACATATTACTCGCCCCTCTCGCCGGTCAGGAAGCGGTACTATCGTCCAGAATAGAGGGGACACAGGCGACAGTGGAAGAGGTTCTGGAACATGAGGCAGGACAAACCTATGAAGCGGACAAGGAGGAAGACATCAGGGAAATTCTGAATTATGGGGAGGCTCTGAGTCTTGGCAGAGAGGCAATCCGGGAGCAACCGGTCCGTTTAGCAATGATTCGGGAATTACATAAACGACTTATGAGCAGTGTCAGGGGCGAAGACAAGATGCCGGGGGAATTTCGCAATGTCCAGAACTGGATAGGCAAGCCGGGATGCACCATGGAAGAGGCCAGCTTTGTCCCACCGTCTCCCTTGCAGTTACGTGATCATCTACAAGACTGGGAGGTTTATCTTGAGTATAGAGATACTGATCCATTGATCCAGTGCGCTGTTATCCATGCCCAGTTTGAACTGCTACATCCTTTTCAGGATGGTAACGGCCGCATTGGTCGGCTCTTGATACCTTTGTTTCTGTGTCAGGCAAATAGACTAACAGAGCCAATGTTCTATCTGTCCGCCTATCTGGAAAGAAACCGCAGTGAATACTATGACCGTTTGCAAGCAATCTCCACCGAAGGTGCATGGGTTGAATGGGTGGTTTTTTTCCTACAGGCCATTACCGAGCAAGCCCAAGTAAATACAGATCGTGTAAAGCGAATCCATAAACTTTATGAAGAAATGAAAACTACAGTAAGAAAATTGACTCGATCACAACACATCATCCAGTTG
>JBPCXW010000073.1:0-4741 GCA_051008185.1 Gammaproteobacteria bacterium | reverse complement strand
GGTTACTCCGATGCCGGTCAACATTCCCAATGTGTGTACGGTACGTTTGCACATTTGCCTGGTATGAAGGTCGTTGCGCCATCAAATGCCTATGATGCCAAGGGCTTGTTGAAGTCGGCCATCCGGGATGATGATCCGGTCGTATTCTTTGAACACAAGGCATTGTATCCACGCAAGATGGAAGTGCCGGAGGAGGAATATCTAATCCCCATTGGTGAAGCGGCGATGCCCAGAGAAGGTGATGATGTTACCGTGGTTGCCATCGGGCGCATGGTGAACTTTGCGGAAAAGACCATTGACAAACTGGGGGAGGAAAACATCACATGTGATCTGATTGATCCCAGAACCCTGTCCCCTCTTGATGATGAAATGATTTTTGAAAGCCTGGGACATACCGGCCGTCTGGTTATCGTTGATGAGTCCCCGCCCCGTTGCAGTATCGCATCGGATATCGCCGGCACGGTTGCCAGTCAGGCCTTTGACAAACTCAAGGCACCGGTCAAACTGGTGACCGCACCACACACCCCGGTACCTTTTGCCAAAGAACTGGAACGCGCCTATATCCCGGGGCCGGACAAAATAGAGGCGGCAATAAGAGAGGTTTTATCCGATGGCTGATATTTATCCGATTACGGTACCCAAATGGGGCATTGAAATGCAGGAAGGCACGATCGTGTGCTGGCATGTTGCCGAGGGCGATGCAGTCAATAAAGGGGATGAGCTGATGGACATGGAAACCGACAAGATCGTCAACACCGTGGAAGTGCCGGTCAGCGGCATACTGCACAGACGTCTTGCCGCCGAGGATGAAACTCTGGACGTAGGCACCCTGTTAGGTGTCATTGCCGCAGCGGATGTGAATGATGCCGACATTGACAAGTTTATCGCCGATTTCAAACCGGCTGATGCATCCTTTGCCTTTGATGACGAGGGCAATGCAACCGATACAAAACCGGCAACAACTAAAACAGCGCCCCGCCCTGCTGAGGAAACCGGGACAGGCCATAAAAAACCGCGAGTCAGTCTGGTAGCGGCACGTCTGGCACAAAAGCTGGGAGTGGACATCAGTCAGGTAACAGGCAGCGGCAAAGACGGTCGCATCTCCGCGGAAGATGTTGAGGCATACGCCAAAAAAAACATCGGCGGGAAAGATAGCGCATAAAATGCTAAAAGAGAGACAACATATCCCGCTCGGCATCGCACTGACCCTGTGCCTGTTATCAGTATCCTGTTCGCAATCCGATCAGGCAGCGGATGAAAATGTCATGGCGCAGATGCGCGGACAAAAAGGCGGGGCTGAGGATCACCCCGGCAAAATCCTGTATCAGCAAAACTGTGCCGCATGTCACAACCATCCGGTTTCCCGTGCGCCGCATATCTCTTTCCTGCAAATGCTACCCGGTGATTCCATATTGAATTCGATGAATACCGGCGTCATGCGACAGATGTCACAAAACCTGTCAGCAGAACAACGTCGGCAGGTGGCGGAATATCTGGTCGGTGAATTCCGTGACGAACCGGCATACCCTGTAAAGTACTGTCAACCGGAAGAGAAAGGCTTTGATTACAATAAGCCGCCATTCGCATCAGGCTGGGGTATTGATCGGGAAAACACCCGTTTCATTCCCGCCGCCGTCGCCAAACTGCCGGTCACGGCCATACCGGAATTAAAGTTGCAATGGGTATTCGCCTATCCCGGCGCCACCCGCGCCCGTTCCCAACCATCTCTGGTCGGCGGCACCGTGGTCGTGGGCAGTCAGGATGGCACGGTTTATTCACTCAATGCCGATACGGGCTGTGTGCGCTGGAGCTACCGCGCCAGTGCCGAGGTCAGGACCGGAATTACCACCAGCACTTGGCAACAGGGACAAAAACCGGCCCGGGCACCGGTCGGCTATTTTGCTGATCTGTTGGCACGGGTGTATGCCGTCAATCTGGAGACAGGTGAAGAATTGTGGTCAGTCAAAGTGGACGAACACCCGAATGCCACGGTTACCGCACAACCGGTGCTGTATAAAGATAAGGTCTATGTCACCATATCTTCTCTGGAAGTCGTCCCGGCCGCTAATCCTGATTATGAATGTTGCACGTTTCGCGGCGCCGTTGTCTCTCTGGATGCAAACACCGGCAAACAACTCTGGAAAACCCACACCATTAAAGAAGAGCCGAAAAAGGTGGGTGTCACCAGTATGGGAACCGCCATCATCGCGCCTTCCGGTGCACCCAGTTGGAATAGCCCGACGATTGATGAGAAAAGACAGCATCTGTACATCGGCACCGGCGAGAACTATTCATCTCCGGCTCAGGGTAGTAGCGATTCGATTATTGCATTGGATATCAATACGGGTCAGATCATCTGGATACGCCAGACGACCGAAGGTGATGCATGGAATGTAGCTTGTATGCCATTTATACCGAATAAAGCAAACTGTCCGGTTGAAAACGGGCCTGATGTGGATTTCGGCGCACCGCCGATACTGGTTCAAGACGGCACACGATCTATCCTGGCCGCCGGGCAAAAATCCGGGGATGTTTACGGCATCGCGCCGGAAGACGGCACGGTACTCTGGCAACAAAAAGTCGGCAGGGGCGGCAATCAGGGCGGCGTACACTTCGGCATGGCGGTAGTCGGAAACAGGGTTTTTGTCCCCGTTGCCGACTTTGATGACGACATGATGCCGGAAACCGAGGCACGGCCCGGCCTGTTTGCGCTGGATGTGTTCAGTGGAAGACAACTCTGGTATGCCCGCCCCGATAATATCTGTGCCGAGCGCAAAGACTGTGACCCGGGTATATCCGCTGCCATTACCGCCATACCCGGCGCCGTATTCGCCGGACACATGGATGGGCGGTTGCGTGTGTATGACACAGATACAGGTAAGGTGATCTGGGAGCATGACAGTTACCGTGACTATGCAAGCCTGTCCGGTGAACCGGCACGGGGCGGTTCTTTCGGCGGCGGTTCCGGCCCGATGATCGCCGATGGCAAGGTCTATGCCAATGCCGGTTATGGCCTTTATTTTCACATACCGGGCAATGTGTTACTGGTTTTCGGCGTTACTGACAACACTGAGTAACTATTGAGGAACCGCTATGTCAAACAAACTCGCCGACAAAAATGCCCTCATACTGGGTGCCTCGGAGACAGGCAGTATCGGTGCGACCATAGCCGAACACCTGCTCAACGCCGGTGCCAAGGTCATGATTGCCGCCCGACGCAAACAACAGGTTGATAAACTGGCTAAGGAGATTGGTGCAACAGGCGCGGTTTGTGACATAAGTAATGAGCAACAAGTCAGCGATCTCGCCGCCCATGCACTGGATACTTTTAAACGGCTGGACATCGCGATTAACTGTGCAGGCCAAGCTGTGATGGGCGATATTGCCAATACCGATGCGGCCGATCTGCGTAAGGCGGTGGATGTACACCTGATCGGGCCGTTCTTTTTTCTTAAACACATGGCGGCAGCCATTAAAGAGAACGGCAGTATTATCACCCTGTCATCCATTACCGCCAGTCTGGTGATCAATAATCATGCCGCCTATGTGGCGACAAAAGCGGGCACTGATCACCTTGTACGCATCGCCGCCATTGAATACGGCCATAAAAACATCAAGGTTAATTCCGTCTCCCCCGGTTTTACCGACAATACACCGATGTCCAAACCGTTTTTGAAAGTTGATGGTCTGAGAGAACTGTTTGAAAAAGAGATCCCGCTGGGTCGTTTGAACAATGCCGCTGATGTGGCGCATGTAGTGAGTTGGCTGTGTGAAGATAACACCTATATCAGCGGGCAGAATATCCAGGTCAACGGCGGCCATTCACTTACCCGCCTGCCCTCCCGTAACGAGTTTGCCGCACTGCTGAAATAAGCATGCAGTTACCAACCTCAAACTCTGTATTTCAAAACGCCTGGGTGGTGGATGATGTGGAAGCCGCCGCGATGAACTGGGTCAATACCTTTGGTATCGGGCCTTTTTTCCTGGCTGAATACGGCCCCGGGCAACTGGTGGATATTACCTACCGTGGCCGCCCCGCTGAATTGAATATGCTGGTGGCCATTGCCCAGGCCGGCCCGGTGCAAATAGAACTGGTACAACCGCTGGGAGATACGCCGAATCCCTACCGGGATACCGTAGCGGTCGGTGAAAACAAATTTCATCATGTATGCGTGTGGTCACATGATCTTGATGCCGACCTGGAATACTACCGTTCACTGGGTTGTGATATTGCCACCACCGGTCAGGTCAAGGGTTCTTCACGCTTTGCTTATGTGGATAGTCATCCGCAATTAAGCTGTATGCTGGAACTGCTGGAACATAATGCAATGTTTGAAAAGGTATTCAAGATGATTGCCGATACCTGCGCCGACTGGGATGGTGAACGCCCCATAAGAGGTTATGACTAAACGAATCAATGCCTATCTGGTCTGTGGCGGGCGCTATCATGATTTTGATTTTGCCCGCATGGAACTGTTAAAGCTCCTGCATGAACATGAGAATATCCGTGTGCGTGTCGCCGAAGACTATGCTGATATTGAAACTATAACCGCGGCCGATTTTCTGCTCACCTATACCTGCGATGTTGTGCCGACAGAGGCGCAACAACAAGGCTTGCACCAATATCTTGCCGACGGCAAAAAATGGTTTGCCCTGCACGGCACCAATTCCATTCTTGAATTTTTAAGCATGAAGCCGCTGAAAGTCGCTACGCCGCGGTCCGCACCTCTGTATATGCAGA
>JBPCXW010000072.1:0-8922 GCA_051008185.1 Gammaproteobacteria bacterium | reverse complement strand
GGGAATTGCGAGACGGATATTATGTCAATCTCGGCATCGGGATTCCCACGCTGGTTGCCAACTATGTCCCGGCGGGGATGCAGGTTATGTTGCAATCGGAAAACGGTTTGTTGGGGATGGGGCCTTTTCCCACCGAGCAGGAACTGGATGCGGATATGATCAACGCCGGCAAACAAACCGTTACCGCCATCACCGGTGCCTCCATATTCAACTCCGCTGAATCCTTTGCCATGATCCGCGGCGGTCGTATGGACCTGACGGTACTGGGTGCATTTGAAGTGGATGTTGAAGGCAACATTGCTTCCTGGATGATCCCGGGCAAACTGGTGAAAGGCATGGGCGGGGCGATGGATCTGGTGGCCGGTGCCGATAACATCATCGTGACCATGACCCATGCCAGCAAAAAAGGTGAGTCCAAACTGTTACCCAAATGCACCCTGCCCCTGACCGGCACCGCCTGCATTCGCAAGGTAGTCACCGACCTGGCTTATCTGGAAATTGATGCGGGCAAGTTTTGGCTGAAAGAACGGGCACCCGGGGTAAGTATAGACGAAATCACGGCAAAGACCGCGGGTGAGATAGTGGTGCCGGAGAGTGTACCGGAGATGGAGTTTTAATGTTATTCCCACATACAGCATCCCCGCAAGGGGAGCGGGAAGTCAGCAAAATCAGGTAGGCAACTTGCCCAAAAGTAAAAAAAATATCGATGTCCTCGGCTCCGCGATGAACAAGGCCAAACAGGCCCGGCGGAACTACGAGTTTGTCAAACCGGCTGCTATTGAGACGAGGGAGGTGCGGCATTACCCCGTCATCATCGCCGGTGCCGGCCCGGTGGGCCTGGCAGCCGCTATTGATCTGGAACAGCACGGCATCAAATCACTGGTACTGGAAAAAGCCAACACCGTAAGCGATGGTTCACGCGCTATATGCTGGGCCAAACGCACTCTGGAAATACTGGATCGTCTCGGCACAGGAGAACACATGCTGGAAAAAGGTGTGGTATGGAATACCGGCAAGATGTTTTCCGGTGCGGATCGCAACCCCTTGTACCAGTTTGATCTGTTACCGGATAGAAACCAGCACTTCCCCGCCTTCGTCAATCTGCAGCAATACTATGCGGAAGAATATCTGCTTGATCTGTTCCCTGATATGAAACTGAGTGAAATACGCTGGCAAAACGCCGTGAGCTCAGTCAGCAATGAAGACGATAAGGTAACCATCACCGTCACCACCCCGGCAGGCGACTATCAACTAAGCTGTGATTACCTGATCGCCGCCGATGGTTGTCGCAGCAGTGTGCGCGATTGTCTGGGTCTGGATTTTGAAGGCCGCATCTTTGAAGACAATTTTTTGATCGTAGATATAAAAATGCACACCGACTTCCCCGCAGAACGCCACTTCTGGTTTAACCCCCCTTTCAATCCCGGTCAAACATCGCTAATCCACAAGCAGGCCGACAATGTCTTCCGCATTGATTTCCAGCTGGGTCGGGATATAGATCGGCAACAAGCCTTGCTTAAAGAAAACGTGGATAAAAAAGTCCACGCATTCCTGGGCCCCGATATCGCGTTTGAATACGAATGGGTAAGCATTTACACCTTCGCCTGTTTACGCATGGAAAAGTTCGTGCATGGCCGCGTTATTTTCGCCGGTGATGCCGCCCATCTGGTCTCACCGTTCGGCGCACGAGGTGCCAATGGCGGGATTCAGGACAGCGACAACCTGTGCTGGAAACTGGCCATGCTAATAAACGGCACCGCCGCCCGCCCGCTACTGGAGTCTTATGATACCGAGCGCATCCACGGCGCCGATGAAAATATCCTCAACTCCTCGCGCAGTACTGACTTCATGTCCCCCAAGGGCGAAGTCAGCCTGGCATTCCGTAACGCCACACTGGGTTTGGCACGTGATTTTGAGTTTGCCCGTCACTTCGTCAACGGCGGCCGTTTATCAACACCCTGTACTCTGGATAACTCCCCCCTCAACACCGCCGATGAAGATACATTCACAGATAAACAACGCCCCGGCTCCCCCTGTATGGATGCCCCCATACTGAAAGACGGCGACCGGGACTGGCTGTTGAAACAATTAGGCCACCGTTTTACCGGCCTGTATTTCACTGATGGTGAAACCGTGTTACCTGCTCCGGATAGTCTATCAACACAGACTCGCATACCGCTGGACCTGTTAGTGGTGAACAAACAGGACTCCGGCGGGCTCTACGATAAAGACGGGCTGGCCTTTCAACATTATGACGCCGCCCCCGGCACGTTTTATCTTGTTCGCCCCGATCAACATGTGGCGGCGCGCTGGCGGCAGTTCAATAGCGACAAGGTCGCTATGGCCCTGCGTACCGCTACGGCTCAACACTAAAACGGCTCAGGATGAGCCTTGCAACTCCTTCATACCATCCAGCTCATCCAGAAAGGCCGGACTTTCCGGCAAGGTTGAACCGCCATCCACCACGATAGTTTGGCCGGTAATGTACTTCGCCTCCGCCGTAGCCAGAAACAACATACAGTTGGCAATGTCATTGGGCTCGCCGATCTCGCCGGTAGGGATGTATCTGGCCATCTGTTGCATCCCTTCTTCATCCGCCAGCAATTCCATCGCCGCGGTGCGAATGTAACCGGGCTCAACGCCATTGACGGTAATGTTATCGCGGGCCAATTCAATAGCCGCCGTCCTGATAAACGCATTTATGCCACCTTTTGATGCGGCATAGTAAGCCGTACCGGGCATCACCACCCGCGGGCCGGTAACCGATGAGGTGAACAACAAACGCCCGCCGCCCTGCTTTTTCATATAGGGGATACAGGCCCGGGACAAACGGAAACAGGGTTTGAGATTAACCGCCAATACGGTTTCCAGATCTTCCTCGGAGTAGTTTTCCACCGCCCCGCCCAGAAAAGAGGCGGCATTATGTACCATAATATCTATCCGGCCGTAGGCCTCCACCGTCGCCGCCACCAGATGATTGATCTGCTCCAGCTCACCGATGTCTATAGTGAATAACATGGCCTCACCGGCAGCCTGATTGATCGCCTCAACCACTTGCCTGCCGTTTTTCTCCGTGCGTGTCGCCACCACGACCCTGGCCCCCTCGGCGGCAAAGACTTTGGCAATCGCCTCACCAATGCCCTGCCCCGAACCGGTAACAATCGCAACCTTGTCTGTTAATCTCGCGTTTCCCATATCTTGATACCTGCTGTCAGTTGATTTTCCGAGGCCCAATAATACACCTGCCCCGGTATAATTCCCGCCCCGGATGCTATTTATACACTGCATCAAGCCCGGTTTCGTGGCAGAATGGCGGTTCTGAACCAAGATTATCCGAGGACCCGTACCATGACGAAAAAATTCGCTTCCCAGGCTGACCTGGAAGAAAAACAGGTTACTTTTGCAAAACTGGCAGATAACGCCTACGGCTACACCGCTGAGGGTGACCCCAATACCGGCGTGATCATCGGTGATGATGCGGTGATGGTGGTGGATACCCAGGCCACCCCGATGATGGCGGAAAAGGTAATTGAAAAAATCCGCACGGTCACTGACAAACCGCTGAAGTATGTACTGCTGACCCACTACCACGCCGTGCGGGTACTGGGTGCCTCGGCTTATGAACCGGAACATATTATCGCCAGTCAGGATACTTATGATCTGATCGTGGAGCGGGGCGAGGCCGACTGGAAGTCGGAGTTTGAGCGTTTCCCCCGTTTGTTTGAGGGCCATGAATCTATCCCCGGCCTCACCTGGCCGAATATCGTTTTTCAAGGCGAGATGACCCTGTGGCTGGGCAAGACGGAGATCCGGATCATGCAACAGGGCCGCGGCCACACCAAAGGTGATACCGTCGCCTGGTTGCCCAGGGAGCGGGTACTGTTCACCGGCGATCTGGTGGAATACGGTGCCACTCCCTACACCGGCGATGCCTATCTCAAGGATTGGCCTGACACCCTGAACCGGCTACTGGCACTGCAACCCCTGGCCGTGGTTCCCGGCCGCGGTGATGCCCTGACCACCCCTGAAACCATCCGCGCGGGGATTGAAGGCACCCGCGACTTTATCACCGCCATGTATGGCGCAGTTGAGAAAGGCAAGAAGGCCGGTAAAGATCTGAATACCATTTACAAGGAAACCTACGCGGCCCTGCAAAAAGATTACGGCCATTGGGTGATATTCGATCACTGCCTGCCATTTGATGTCACCCGCGCTTATGATCTCGCCAGCGGGATAGAAGATCCGCGTATCTGGACAGCGGAACGCGATACCGAGATGTGGGAAACACTGGAAGGCTGATCACGGGAACAAACCATGACGGCTAAACTGCGTACCTCACTGGGAATAAAAGATCCGGATGATTTTTACGCCCGTCTTATCGATCTGCATGAGGGGCTGACTCAGGAACAAAGCAACGCCGTTAACGCCAGGATTATCCTGCTACTGGCCAATCACACAGGTGATGCGGCGGTACTGGATGAGGTGTTGAGCTACATCAAGCAGAATCTGGATGAGATTAAGGCATCGTGATGTTCAGGCGATCAACACGCGATAGAACGCAGCTATCCCTTGCGTTGCCGGGCTGGTTTTTTCTTCTGCCGTTGCTGTAATTCATCTGCTACTTCCTTTTGTAGCATGCGGTCTTGTTCGGCGCGTTGCCCTGACCTGGGTTGGGTATGCGCCCCGCCCTTGCGCATGATGTCCGCGCGGGCGACCGGGTTACGTCTGCGGGGGGTGGTGTTTTTCTTTGGTGGTTTTGTCTGCGTCATTGTATGCGCTATTATAGCCGTTTGTTTTCAGGATACTGATACATAATGAGCGACTGGTATGTTTATATCCTGCACTGTGCCGATGGCACTTTTTATACCGGCACGACCACCGATGTGCAGCGCCGGGTATATGAACACAATCACAACAAACAGGCGGCGGCCTATACCCGTGCCAGAAGGCCGGTGGATGTAATCCATGTTGAAAGACTGGCCGACCGCTCGGCGGCTTACAGGCGGGAGGCCGAGATCAAGGCACTATCGCGTCAGCAAAAACAACAGCTGGCCGCCGGGGTGAGAAGAGGTAAGTTATAAATGATCAGGGCAACATCCCATCCAGTTCCAGCCAGCGTTGCATGCAGTCATCCAGTTGCTGTCGCCTCGCCTCAAGTTCATCCAGCACCGGCTGTATGTCCGTATATGGCCGGGTGTAGAAGTCAGGTGCGCTGGTTTGTGTTTGCAAGTCGGTGATTTGTTGTTCCAGCCCCTCAATCATATCCGGTAGTTGATCATATTCCCGTTGCAACTTGTAACTGAGTTTTTGCACCTTGCCGCCCGGCGCGGGTGCGGTGGCAGTCTCGGTCGGTTCTGCCTCGTCGCTTGCCGGGCTATCCCGATCCGCCAGTCGTTTGCCGCGTTTCAGCCAGTCGCTGTAACCGCCTGCATAATGCTGAATGGTCTGGTTATCCTCAAACACCAGCACACTGGTGACAACATTATCCATAAACTCGCGATCATGGCTGACAACAATCAGCGTGCCGCTGTATTCCACCAGACGTTGTTCCAGCACTTCCAGTGTCTCCACATCCAGATCGTTGGTAGGCTCATCCAGGATCAACAGATTGTTCGGGCGGGTGAACAAACGCGCCAGGATCGCCCGGTTGCGCTCCCCGCCGGAGATGGCCTTGATCGGGGTCATAGCCCTTTCGGCGCTGAACAGAAACCCGCGTAAATAGCCTATTACATGTCGATCCTTGCCATTCAGTTTGATGTAGTCCCGACCATCACCCACTACCCCAGCGATGGTCATGTTCGGATCCAGCTCCCGCCGCATCTGATCAAAATAACCGATGACCAGATTACTACCCCGCTTGACCGTCCCGGATTGAGCTTGCAGTTGCCCCAACATCAGTTTGAGCAAGGTGCTCTTGCCCACACCGTTGTTGCCGACCAGCCCGATGCGATCACCGCGCCTGATCCGCAATGACAAACCGTCAATCAGCAACTCATCATCGTAGCCGTAACAAACCCGATGCATGTCTATCACCTTGCGACCGGATTCCGTTTCCGATTCCTCAATATGAATACGCGGCCCTTGCTGACGTTTGAACTTGTCCCGCTCCGCCGCCTGTTCGCGCATGGCCATCAGTGCCCTTACCCTGCCCTCGTTACGAGTCCGGCGCGCCTTGAGACCTTGTCTGATCCAGACTTCTTCCCCGGCCAGTCTCTTGTCAAACTCGGTCTTCTCTATATCCTCGGCATGCAGGGCCTCCTGCTTGCGCCGCAGAAAGTTTCGATAATCACCCGGCCAACTGCTCAAACGGGTGCGATCCAGTTCCACGATGCGCGTGGCCAGCCTTTGCAAAAGGGCGCGGTCATGGGTGATAAACAACACGCTACCCTCAAAGCGCCGGATACGATCTTCCAACCAGTTAATGGTGGCCAGATCAAGATGATTGGTGGGTTCGTCCAGCAACAACAATTCCGGGTTGGACACCAGCGCCCGCGCCAGACCGACACGGCGTTGCCAACCACCGGAAAGTTGTGCCAGAGTTTTATCGGCGGGTAACCCCAGCTCTGACAACACGGTGGCGACCCTGCGGTCAATGTCCCAGCCACCCTCGGCCTCAATCTGTTGCTGCAATTCCTGTAGCCGCCGCAATCCCTGTTTGTCCATCTGCTGCCCGGAGGAGTCATGGTATTGCCTGATCAACTCCCGCAGATGCGCCAGGCCGCCGGTGACATAGTCGGCCACTGTCAGTTCAAGCTCCTGCGGCAGGGCCTGGGTCAGCTGGCTGATCCGCAGATGCGGCTTGCGCTGCACCTCGCCCTTATCCAGGGCCTGCTCACCGCTGATAATCCGCAACAAGGTAGATTTCCCCGCCCCGTTGCGCCCGATGAGACACACCCGTTCATTATCATGGATGACCATATCGGCCTGACGCAAGACAGGCAGATTGCCGAATTCCAGGGAGATTTCATCCAGATTAATCAACACCATAACGGGCGCGGATTATACAGTAATGTTGCGGATTAACGGCGGATACGCAGGTCGCCCCGACCCGAACGCGGTGCCTTTCCTATTCCATAACTAATTGAATTTACAGGGGAAACGCTGCTCCGCCGGGAGGGGTATGGCGAAACTCCAGATACGGGAAAACTGGACATTAGCGGATAAATTGCTTATGCTTTGCTACTTCATGCACTCAATTCATCAGTAACACAAAGAGAAGGTAATAGTTATGAACAACTTGATTAAATTATTTATGCTCACTGCCCTGTTGGCCCTGCTGTCAGCTTGCGACCGCTCAGCTGACGATGATTCAGACGGCTCAATGAATGCCATGGGGGATACGATGGGAGATACGATGTCTGAAGATACGTCCACACCTGAGTGGGCGCGTCTGGAACAAAATGTCATCAAGGGCGAATAATTAAACGATAAATCCCTGACCGACCGGAAACTCCCGACGGAGGCCCCGGTCGGTGCGTATTTCACAAACAACCAATCTTTCCTTTGTCATTTAAAGACATAGGCCTTATCACCGAACTGCAACGCGCAGTTGCAGATGCAGGTTATACGGAACCTACCGAGGTACAGGCACAATCCATCCCCGCCATTCTGGCGCGACGTGATCTTATGGTCGGCGCGCAGACCGGCACCGGCAAGACCGCCGGCTTTACCCTGCCCATGTTGCAACTGCTGACACAAGACGGGTCGAAAGATCAGACCCATCAGGTTCGGGCATTGATACTGACACCGACACGGGAACTGGCGGCACAGGTCGGGGAAAGTGTCAAAACCTACGGCAAATATCTGCCACTCCGCTCCACCATCGTGTTCGGCGGTGCCAATATGAACAAACAGATTGAAATACTGGCCCGAGGCGTTGATGTTCTGATCGCCACGCCCGGTCGCTTGCTTGATCATCTCGGCAGAAAGACCGTGGATTTGTCTCAGGTACGATTTTTTGTACTGGACGAGGCCGACCGCATGCTGGACATGGGCTTCATCAATGATATTCGCAGACTGCTCACGGTCATCCCCAAACAAAGACAGAACCTGCTGTTCTCCGCCACCTATAACAATGCGATAAAAAGTCTGGCGCACAACTTGCTGAACAATCCGGAAAACATTCAGGTAGAGGCGGAAAACTCCTCCGCCGATGGCATTACGCAGTTTGTGCATCCGGTTGATCATTCCAGCAAACGTCAGCTGCTGGTAAAAATCCTGCAAGAAAACCCGACGGCACAGGTGCTGGTGTTTATGAATATGAAACATTCCGCCGCCCGTCTGGCCGAGCGCATCAAAAAAGCCGGGATCAATGCCACCGCAATACATGGCGACAGGTTGCAATCACAACGGATCGCGGCACTGAAAGGTTTCAAAGACGGCACTGTGCAGGTACTGGTCGCCACCGACCTCGCCTCCCGCGGTCTGGATATTGAAGACCTGCCGTTTGTCATTAACTACGATCTACCTCTGGAGGCCGAGGTTTATATCCACCGCATCGGCCGCACCGGCCGGGCCGGCAAGACCGGAATCGCCATCTCACTGGTGGCCTCCGATGAACATCCGATGCTGAAAAATATAGAGAAACTCATCGGCCAGACACTGCCGCAACAGGTAGTGCCGGGCTTTGAGCCGGACACACGCATCAGCCGCTTGCATGTCCCCGGCCAGCCCCTGTCACAACGCGCCTGAACGGGAATTGGCTTGAAAAATCAAGGTATTGCAACAATTCATAAGCCGGCACAAACAGATGTGTGGCGAATCATTAACAGTTGAGACAAAAATGGCAAGGGGTCGCCCCGCCCCCCACCAAAGCAGGCTTCGCCTCCTTTGGCTCCCCCCCAAGGGGGGAGCAGCAACAGCACGAATAGCTCCCCCCTTGAGGGGGAGCCGGTGGCACAAGGGCGTAGCCCGTAGTGGCTC
>JBPCXW010000071.1:0-13108 GCA_051008185.1 Gammaproteobacteria bacterium | reverse complement strand
GTGTTGCGCTCCCATGTTCATGCCGGCACCGGTCGCCGTGCGTATGACTAACGGACATTTGCTTTTGCCACCAAACATATAACGAAACTTGGCGGTCTGATTGTAGATCTGATCCATGCATACCCCGACAAAATCAGCAAACATCAACTCGGCAATAGGGCGCATACCCGCCAGTGCCGCACCGGCACCGGCACCGATGATGGCCGATTCGGAAATAGGGGTATCAATTACACGTTCGGGACCGAAACGGGTCATCAAACCGCTGGATACGCCAAAGATACCGCCGGCCGCTTCGCTTTCACCCGATGTCCCACCGGCACCACCGGCAACATCTTCACCCAGAATGATGACCTTGGGATCACGTTGCATTTCTTCATGCATGGCTTGGTTCAGTGCATCACGAAATGATATTAGTGCCATCTTGTTATGCTCTTTATTACTGATAGTGAATATAAACGTCGGTTAGTACATCCGCCGGGGCCGGAGGTGGCGCCGCTTTGGCCGCCTGTACGGCCTGATCAATCAGGGTCAGGACGGCGTTATCAATCTCATCCAGGGCGGGGGCTTCCAGCAAACCTTCTGCTATAACCCGGTCACGAAAGTTTGTCAGACAGTTCATGGTCTGGCGAAAGTTCTTTACTTCATCTTTGGCCCGGTATTTTTGCGGGTCGCCTTCAAAGTGGCCGTAATAACGAGTGATCTTGCATTCCAGTGCCGTCGGGCCTTTGCCTTTACGGGCCTCTGCAATGGCCCGCCCGGCAGCCTCATACACGGCAAAAAAATCCGCACCATCTACGAGTTCTGTCGGGATGCCAAAGCCTTGCGTCCGTTTGGCGATGGATTCGGCACCGACCGCATAGTCGGTGCCGGTGTGTTCGCTGTAACCATTGTCTTCAAAGATAAATACGGTGGGTAGTTTTAGCACTACGGCCATGTTCATCGCTTCAAATACGGTGCCCTGATTACTGCCGCCATCGCCGGTGAAAGAGACACTGACTTTCTTGTTGCCTTGTGACTTGGTGGCAATGGCGGCACCGACAGCGATAGGTGGCCCACCGCCGACAATGGCGTTGGCACCTAACATTCCTTTGTCAAAATCAGCAATGTGCATGGAACCGCCCTTACCTTTACACAGACCATCAGCGCGACCGTAGATCTCCTTCATCATCCCGGTGAGATCACAACCTTTGGCAATACAATGACCATGGCCGCGATGGGTGCTGACGATATAGTCATCATCAGCCAGATGCTCACACACGCCCACGGCAACGGCTTCCTGACCGGCATATAAATGTGTAAAGCCGGGGATCTCACCCGTTTGAATCTCCAGATGCAGACGCTCCTCAAACTCGCGGATTGTTTTCATCTGCCTGTAGGCTTGCAGTAACTGTTTTTTGTTGAGGTTCAATCTTTATCTTCTATCAGTATTTCAAGAGATCCCGACTTTCGCAGGGGGCAGACTTGCGGCCACACACCCTGTGGGTTGAATCGCTACAAGGCACCTTGCGGTTTTTTACCTGCACCGTAAATATAAGTATCCAGCACCTTGTGGAAGTGCCGGATACGTAATTCCTGATCGCCCAGCCACAGGCCACGATAGCCACGGGAACCCATCCCCGCCTGTACGCCGGGCAGGTTTGCCGCGTCCTGACGGATAACGAGGTGGGTCTTTTTCTCGCCATGAATAAACTGATCGTGTTGCGGGCGTTGTTCCGGCCAGGGTTCTCCCTCAGGCACCAGTTCAAACACCCAGAAGTCAAAATACATTTTGTTGGGATCAGTGGCATGTGGGCGCTGGCGGAACAACCATAGATCGTCGGCATGCACATTCATCGTGATATTCGGGAAGATCATATAGTGGTAGTCGTCCGTTAATTGCTCATCATGCAACCTGGAGTAATCCTTACCTTGTTCGGCGCCATGTTTGCGTTTCCATTTTTGTAAATCCTTTCGCACATCTTTGGTCTTGCCTTCGTAATCAGCAGGTTCCATACCGGCTTCCAGCATCAGTTGTCTGATGCCCGGCGGTATGTCCGGCGGCATCGGCACACGCGGGCTTAATGTTGCAAAAGGGATGAGATAGCGGCTGTGTTTATCGTAGCAGTCTATTTGTATATTTTTGTCGTCCAGATGATAAAGCAGTTGTGGGTGTATCCCCTGAACATGGTAGCTTTCATTAAACGCATCCACCGAGGTTTTCCAGTTGCAGTCCCACTCAATAGTCACATCTTCTTGCAATGCCATTGCCTTGAAATTGTAGGGGTCCAGATGCCGGGGTATGATATCCAGATAGTCTTTCAGGGGTTCAACATCCGGATTGAGACTGAAGAACACCAAGCCGCCCCAGGTGTCGCAGGGTATTTCTTCCAAACCGCTACAGGGTTTGCCTTGCGGAAAAGTTTCTTCATCCGGCAGTCGTTTGAAACTACCGTCAAGATGGTACTCCCAATGGTGGTAGGCGCATTGAAAGGATTCAGCGGTGCCCATGCCGGCGGGGCGCAAACGGTTGCCGCGATGCTGGCAGACGTTATAAAACGCCCGTATGGATTCATCGGTCTGTTTTACAATAAGTATGGATTCCGGCCCGAGTTCGGTAACTATGTAGTCACCCGGTTGTTTCAGATCGATCTCCAAACCGCCGAGTAGCCAGACTTTGCTCCACATACGCTCCCATTCCAGTTGCATAAACTCATGGGATGTATAGCGCTCCTTGCCGATCACATCGTTACCCAGTTCCGGGTCAGGTTGTTTATCCAGTGGGGTCTTCTGGATATGGATGACGTTGTCTCTATTCGCGGCCATCAAAGATTACCCCGTCAAAATTGTACGCGCTTGGTATAGCCGTTATCAACAACCAGATTGATTCCGGTAATACCGGAACCGGCGGGGCTGGCAACGAATGCCACTGTTCTGGCGATTTCTTCGGGTGTCACCATTTTGCCGACGGGTATTTTACGCATGGTGCTGTCAAAGAATTTTTTATTACTGGTCTCAATCATCTCCCAGGCACCGCCTGCAAAATATACCGGCCCGGGGCAGACACAGTTGACTCTGATTCCATCTTTACCAACAAACTGGCTTAACTGTTTTGCATAATTGACCAGAGAAGCTTTCATGGCGTTATAAGCCATCGGGCCGCCAAAGGTTTCCACGGCATTGGTGCTGGTGATGAAAATAATGGAACCATTGTTGGCTTGCTGCATTCCGGGTAACAATGCTTCACAACCGCGCACGGTGTGCAACACATCTATCTCAAAGTTGCGCCACCAGTTGCGCTCTGATTCCATGCCGGCACCGCCGCTGACGTTGGCGATAAAGATGTCGGCACCGCCTATGGTCTCAGTGGCTTCCTCCAGCCAGGCCTTGTATTCATCGGCATCACGCACATTGACAGATTTACCGAATACCTTTACCCCTTTATCAGCCAGGGCGTTGATGGTTTCGGTTACCGCTTCACCGTCCCGGGCACAAAAACCGATATCGACTTTCTCCGCGGCCAGTAATTCTATAATCGCCCGTCCAATTCCCCTGGTGGCACCAGTGACAATCGCTTTTTTACCGTGTAAACCCAGATCCATATTCTTACCCTCGTTGTTGCATGCCCCCGGTTTCAGGGCATGGCTGTTGTGTCGCACAAGTGCTTGTTATCGCATTGCTTTTTGATGTCTACAGACATTTCGAATCAGTATATATCCAACGCCTCATAAAATAAACAGTCTTGATTGTTTTTTTTCTACGGGTGGCATGGGCCGGGAGGTTCAGGCCCCCCGGAGTTTCACCTGCCGGTGCGGCTCACTGAATAGACAAGGCATTGTCAACCATGAGTTCGGCACCATTGATGAATTTCGATTCATCGCTGGCCAGATACAACACCAGATTGGCCACATCTTCCGGTACGCCGATGCCGACCGGATCATCGTCACCCGGTGGCTCCATGTTTAACTCGGCCATGGCCTGGGTAACCATCGGAGTATCAATGGAACTGGCGTGAATGGAGTTACAACGAATGTTATATTTATTCATCTGACAATGAACAGCAATGGATTTGGTCATGGCCCGTACCGCACCTTTAGTGGCACTATAGGCAAAGAAAACCGGATAGCCCAGGTGTGAGGCAATGGATGACATATTAATAATGGAACCGCCGCCACTTTTGTTTATCAACGGAATGGCATATTTGCAACCGAGGAAGACTCCCTCGCTCATGATGGAACCGGCCCGGCGAAATTGTTCCAGTGTAGTTTGCTCCGGGGTGGCAACGATGACGATACCGGCGTTGTTTACCAGTACATTCAGCTTGCCGTAGTGTTTCTCTATTTTTGCCAAAGTGTCAATCCATTGTTGCTCCTCACTCACATCCTGTTTGAGAAATATGGCCTCACCGCCTGCGGCGGTTATTTCTTTGGCAACCTGTTCGCCCGCTTCGTTAATATCTGTAAGCACGACTTTCGCCCCTTCTTTGGCGAGCAATTGTGCATCCGCCTTGCCGAGGCCTGAGGCGGCACCGGTGATCAGAGCGACTTTTCCATCTACGCGACCCATTTTATTTCCTCATTATAGTTAAAGGGATCCCCGTCTCTTTACCTACCCGACGGTTGATTTTCTAATGTATAACTTGTAACACAGGAACTCAACAGGTATAAACCATTCTGGAACTCTGGTAACTCAGGGATTCGCCCCTGCACAGTAGCTGGCAGGGGATTGTGCCGCATGGGGGCAGGCGGCCTTGTCAAATATTGTAAGTGTTTGAATTTACGGGTGAAGTAAGAATCGCACTCTGCTTCATATACACTGATAATTGCAGGAGGGGATTATTCAGTTTTCTGCATTCCGATAAGACGAAGGGGTAATCTTGGAAATATCTGAAATGAAAAGTGCTGATACTGGCTTGCCCAAAGGCCCGGGAGATGTCGGCTGGCAGGCCCATAAAAGCTCTAATACCCGCGACCAGATACTGGATGCCACTATCCGGTGCATCGTGGAGTACGGTTATGCCAGTACCACGACCACAAAGATAGCCGAGGTGGCCGGGTTGTCACGCGGTGCCACATTGCATCACTTTCCGTCGCGAATGGATGTCATACGGGCGGCGGTGGATTATCTGCATCAAAAACGGTTACGTGCCTTTCGTAAATCCATCGCTAACATTCCGGAGAATGTTGATCGGGTAAAAATGGCGGTGGAATCTTATTGGACTCATGTAACGCATCCTATGTTTGTTGCCTTTTTTGAATTATCCGTGGCAGCACGTAGCGATAAGGAACTGGAAACCATATTACGGCCCGCCCAGAAGGCGTTTGATGAAGAATGGTATAAAACCGCACAGGAATTGTACCCGGAATGGCAATCGGATAAAGGTGCGTTTGATCTGGCACTTGATCTGACACAAAAGCTGATGGAAGGTGTGGCCATCAGCCACCTGACACACTCGCGTGAATATAATGAAGAAGTATTATTGACTTATCTGGAAGAGTGTATTCGAAATCTGGCGCCCAAGGAACTGTATAACAAAAAGCGTTAGCGTCTGTATTCAGCGCGCTTGCCATGCCCGGTGGCTGATCTGCGCTCAATCAAATTTGTGCTTTTGCAACTCCAGATAATCTCGTCTGATTCATCCAGTAACAGATATTTGAATACCACTACTCCTCGTGTGGGATCTTTTTCAGATATGCGTTTGTCCAGACAAGTCGCCTTGGCATGGACGGTATCACCGGGACGTAATGCCTTGGGGAATCTCACATCATCCCAGGCCACGCCGCAAATCCAGGCGATGTCATGGGCAATCTCGTGATCGAGACAACGCCAGATGGCCATGATCTGAATGCCGGAGGCAATAACCTCACCAAACCGGGATCGTTGTGCCGCCTCTTTGTCGGCATGGAAGTATTGGGGATCGTAGCGCCGGGCAAATTCCAGGATCTCTTCACTACTGACCGTATAGCGGGAGGACTCGCGGGTCTTTCCCACTGCAATGTCTTCATAATAGCGTTGTGGTTTTGCAGGCATAAAATTATTTTATCCAAACGGCATCTCGCCTAAAACATATAACCCAACTCCAGAAACCCGCCTCTGCCGGTGCCAGGCAACCGGCTTGCAGGGTCAAGTGATGCAAAAGGGTTGCTACGGAATACCGGCAGGTCGCCGCCCGTCACACGGTTATAACCGGCCAGATGATCCTGATAAAACACATTCGTCAGGTTTTCAATGCCGGCCGTGATACGAATTTTTTCAGTAGGTTGCCAGTGGGCAAAGACATTCAGTAACTCATATCCCCCGGTGCGGCGTTCGCCGTTGCTTTCCGATACCCGATTCTGCTCCGCCACCAACACACCCTCAAGCGAGACACGCCAGTTCGTCCGCGCATAAGTCAGCGCGAGTATGGCGCGCGTCGG
The DNA here is from genome assembly GCA_051008185.1 of Gammaproteobacteria bacterium. Classification (GTDB taxonomy): domain Bacteria; phylum Pseudomonadota; class Gammaproteobacteria; order Eutrophobiales; family Eutrophobiaceae; genus CAXMWX01. The sequence goes on along the minus strand of JBPCXW010000071.1, from coordinate 6,716 downwards.
TGTGATCCTGTAGAGGTTGTCATTGATGTCCCGACGTTTCCCGCGCACAAAGGTTACGATGCCATCAAACAGCATATTGTCGGATAATTCAGCCCCGAATGCGGCATCAATACCGTACAGCTCGGCATCTACATTGGCAAACCGCAAAGGAGTAGCATCACCGTTCAACAGGCTGACTATCTCCACGGCACCGGACGGGGCGATCCCGCCGGGGCCGTCAAACTGCCCGGCAAACGCCGCACCGGCGGCGGGGCTCAGGATGGCGGTGGCGGGATCAATACCGTCCTCCAGCGTGGTCGGCGTATCATCAAACGGTGTCTGTTGAATGAAGTCATCAATGCGATTGTAAAAACCGCGTAGCGAGGCATAAGTATTGTCCCCGGTCCAGTCAAAACCGATATCAAACACATTGGCCGTCTCCGCTCCGAGCTCTATATTGCCGATGGTGTTGTTGCCATCAGCCAGCCCTGCGGTTACCTCAATGGGCAGGAAGGCATAGCGTTCCACCCAAAACGGACTGCGCGTCTTGCGCCCCCAACCGGCGGACAGGACGAGTTGAGAGTTGATGGTGTAGTCCAGTTTAAGCAACGCATCAACATTATGCTCGGTGCGTGATCGATCCGCGGCATTGAAACCGGCCACCAGTGCCTGCACCGGCATCAACGGCGCGCTGGTCGCGACCGCGTCGGCGTTGCTTCGCACATAGTCATAGCGCGCCCCGGCCTCAAGTTGAAGATGTTGCGTGACCGCCCCACGCCACTCGGCAAAGACACTGTCGCGGCGCACACGGGCATCGTTGAACACCTGAATGAAAAAACCGCGCTGCACGGTCGCACTGTTGCTGGTTCGTTGCCCGCTCAGACCGAGTTCCAGTTGCCCGTCAAACAGCCGTCTGTTACCGCTGAAGAAATAACCATAAGCGCGCCCGGTGGCCGGCGTAACGATTGCCGGGGCGCCGGTCGCCAACGGTCGCAGGGTAAAGTTGTTCATCGCGTGATCAATGTCGGAGAAATTGAAGCGAGCGTTTATTTCAATCCCTGCAAGCATGCCGATGTAAGCCGCATTGATAAAATCCGCATTGAAAAAAGCGGTATCAAGCGGCAACGGCGGATTGCCGGAGGGATCGGTTTCCTGATGCCGATAGTTTAGTTCAAACTGATGTCCGCCGCTACGAAAGCCGTAGCCCGCGCCGCCGACCCAACGTCCGAAATCACTGCCGGACACCGTGCCACCGTCAAAGTCATAGGCCTTGCCGCCCTCAACATTCCCCAGTATATGCCCCCGGTGTCTGTCATTGGCAAGGCCGATGAAGCCGCCGGTGCCGGCATACTCATTCACCGTGGCACTGTTCAGACTGACATCGCCATGCAGTTTGAACGCCGGGCCGTCAGCAAAGCGGCTGGATTTCAGGCGCGCCTCAACGCCACCGCCCAGCCCCGGCCCGGCACTGACCGGGGCGATCCCGCGCCGCAGATGCAGGCTGTCAAGAATACTTTTCGGGGCGTAATGCAATGGTGCGTCCATCAGGTTGGGCCCGCCCGGTGAGATGGCCTGACCATCAATACGGGTATTCAGGCGGATGCCGGTTAACCCCCGGTATTGCAACTGACCGGCGACCGGCCCGTTAGCGGCGACATTGCCACCCGGTGTACGGCGCAACAGGGCGGCGGCATCGGCCGCAAACGAACCGGGCAGACGCGGGTCCAGTTTGATGACACCGGCGGTGTTCAACTCATTACCGAGTACGATAATGGTCTCCAGCTCGGCACTGTGGTCGGCAAGGGCGGTAGTCGTCAGACTGATTGACAGTACTGCCACAACTATTACTGTTCTCATTGTTGCATTACCAACTGTTACGCAGCTCTCTCAGTTTCAGAAACACGGTTTTATGATCCGGCTCTGCCGGTAAGTCAGCAAACTCCTGTCGTAACAGCGCGATCACTTCCGGGTTATCCAGCCTGAAAAAAGTATTGATCTGCTTCTCCATACCCAGAGAAGTGATCAGGGCATGGTCGGGATTCTGCTCGTGCAATTCCGCCAGCAGGGTCTGTGCCTGTGTGTTACCCGGCTCCCTGTTCAGCGTGAATTGCAGGTTGTTCACAATGTAATCATGGCCGGGATAAATCAGGGTGTTGTCAGGCAGTTTTGCCAGTTGCGAAGTAAAGGTCAGGTACAACTCATGCGGGTGGCCGCCGTTATGACAATTACCGGCACCGGCATTAAACAGCGTGTCACCACAGAACAGGGCCGGTGTGTCGGTATGCGACAACATACATATATGACTCATCGTATGCCCCGGCGTATCCAGGATCTCAATCTCCACACTGTTACCGATGCTGACCCTGTCCCCCGCAACCAGCCCCACATCAACACCCTTGATCCGATCCCCGGCATTTTTATGCGCCAGCAGTTTGGCGCCGGTCGCCGCGACCATCGCCTCGTTGCCGCCGGTGTGATCACCGTGCTCATGGGTGTTCAGTATCTGGCTAATCGTCCAGCCCTTGTCTTTGGCCGCCGCCAGACATTTGGCATGATCCAGCGGATCAACCGCAAGCGCCTCCCCGGTTTCGGGGCAGGCTACGAGGTAGTTGAAATTACGCCAGGCGTTATCGGTCCAGATTTGTTCGACAATCATGCGCCTATAATAATGCCTGAACGGCCTCAGTGCCAGATTTGTTTCATCGGTCAGGCTCATGCCGGCTTGGAACTCCATCCATTCTGTTGTATCATAAGACTACAGAATAGATAGTGATACACAACCACGAGACCTGAAAATATGACAAAAGCACTAAACCTTTTACTGCCTGTGTTACTGCTAACGGCCATCACTGCAACCGTTCCGACGACCGTTGCCGCCGATGAAATCGCCAAACTGACCGCAGCGGCAAACGGCCATCACCGCTCGGCGAAGAATATCGCCCGCAACGAGTTCCGCCATCCGGTGGAGACCCTTGCCTGGTTCGGCATCAAAGACAACATGACGGTGGTGGAGGTGTCGCCGGGCGGCGGTGGTTGGTACACCGAGATCCTGGCACCTTATCTGCGCGATAATGGCAAGCTTTACGTGGCAAGTTACGACAGCACGGCGAAGCGCGCGTATCTGCGCATCAATCATAAAAAATATCTGGATAAGCTGGCGGCCATGCCGGGCATCTATAACAGGGTGACGGTGACGGAGTTTGGCCCGCCGAAAAAATCCGAACTGCAACCGGAGGGGCAGGCGGATATGGTGGTGACCTTCCGCAATGTGCATGGCTGGCTCAACGCGGACAATGCGGAACAGGTTTTTGCCGCCATCTACAAGGTACTAAAACCGGGCGGCATATTGGGGTTGGTAACACACCGGGGTGAACCGGGTATGACAGGCAAGAAGTGGTCAAAGAAAGGCTATACGCCGGAAAAAGTGGTAATCAATCTGGCCGAAGATGCCGGTTTTGAACTGGTGGCAAAGACTGAAATCAACGCCAACCCGAAAGACAGCAAAGATTACCCGGAAGGGGTATGGACATTGCCGCCGGCATACCGGCTTGGCGAGCAGGACAGGGATAAATACAGTGCGATAGGGGAGAGTGATCGCATGACGATGAAGTTTGTCAAATTCGCCCGTTGATCGGCGTCCCCGGATAATAAAAATGTCCGGGGGACCGAAGTCCCCCGAACCTGCAAGCCACCGACTGATCACGGGTCGGCAGGACATTTCGTCACAGTATTCCATATACGGTCGGCGGGGTTCCCTGCACTCCGTAGATGTGTCGGCACTGATGCACCGCTGATCTACGGCCGGCAAGGCCCGTAGCCCCGTATTTCATATACTGCTCTTGCCAATTCGCAAAACAGGGTGATTACACAAAAGTTGTCCGGGGGACCGAAGTCCCCCGGACATGCAAACCACCAAAGCGGTTTGCAGAGTGGCAGATCCTTCTACCACCAAACATCCTGTAGTATCAGGAGTTCCTTCTACTCTGGCACTTCCCGTGCCGATTCACAAAACACCATCAATACATAACTAACAAGGTCATGCAGGGGAGATATTATCGGCTTTCATAGATTAGCGTTGTGGGAAAACTCACAAAATTGGACAAGTAGTTCATATTTTTTTGTCCCCCCACCAAAGCAGGCTTCGCCTCCTTTGGCTCCCCCTCAAGGGTGGAGCTATGTTGTTACTACTCCCCCCTTGAGGTGGAGCCGGTGGCACAAGGGCGTAAGCCCGCAGTGGTTCCGGTGGGGGGCCATTGCTGATTTGTCTCACCAGTCAGGACAATGTCATAGCCAAACCATAGCCTGAGATATAAGATACCCCCATGGTAGAAAAAATTAGCATCAGCATGCCCGATGACATGCACCTGCATATCCGGGACGGGGCCGAGATGGCCCATGTATTACCGCATACGGTGCGGCAGTTCGCCCGCGCCATCATCATGCCCAACCTGCAACCGCCGGTGCTGACCGTGCAACAGGCCCTCAGCTACAAGGACGCCATTACCGCCTTGCTCCCCGCCGACACCGCGTTCCAGCCGCTAATGACCTTGTATCTGACCGACAACACCCCCCAAAGCGAGGTGCAACAGGTCGCACAATCGCCTGCGGTACATGCCTTCAAATATTATCCCGCCGGTGCCACCACCAACTCGGAGAACGGGGTAACAGCGGTTAATAAAATCTACCCGGTGCTGGAGGCCATGCAAAAACATGACATACCATTACTGGTACACGGCGAAGCAACCGCGCCGGATACCGATGTGTTTGATCGCGAAACTATTTTCATCGATCAGGTATTGGCCGATCTGACCCAACGCTTCCCCGAATTGCGTATCGTGTTTGAACACATCACCACCGCCGATGCCGTGGATTTTGTCAGCCAAAGCCCCGGCCGCATTGCCGCAACGATCACACCGCATCATCTGTTACTGAATCGCAACGCCCTGTTTGATGATGGCATACGCCCGCACCACTATTGCCTGCCGATATTGAAAGCCGAACGCCATCGCCAGGCCCTGCTGGCGGCGGCCACCGGTGGCGACAGCCGATTTTTTCTCGGCACCGACAGCGCCCCGCATTCCGTGTCCGCAAAACAGAACGCCTGCGGCTGTGCCGGCATTTATTCCGCCTATACGGCGATGGAGATCTATGCCGAGTTGTTCTACCAGGCCGGACAACTGGATCGTCTGCAAGCCTTCGCCGCACATCACGGCGCCGATTTTTACCAACTGCCGCGCAATAAAGCCCAACTGGATTTAACGCGCGAGCCTTGGCAAATCCCGCAGACCCTGCCTTATACAGATGGCGGTCTGGTGCCCTTGCTGGCCGGGGAGACCTGTCACTGGAAGTTGTCCGCGCGATGACTGCCGCCAAACATCCGGCCTCAAAACGTTTCCGCGGTTTTTTCCCGGTGGTAGTTGATGTGGAAACGGCAGGCTTCAACGCCGGTCTGGACGCCCTGCTGGAAGTCGCCGCGGTGTTGCTGACCATGGACGGCGATGGTTACTGGAGCACGACCGAGACCCTGTCCAAACACATACAACCGTTCCCCGGTGCCAATCTGGACAAGGCGGCCCTGGAATTCACCGGCATAGACCCCGAACACCCGTTCCGCAAACAAATCGCCGAAGATGAGAAAGAGGCATTGCGTGACATCTTCCAGAGCATCAGAAGCGCGATGAAAGAGCATGATTGCAACCGCGCCATTCTGGTCGGACACAACCCTTCTTTTGATTTGAGTTTCATCAACGCGGCGGCCGAGCGCAACAAACTGAAACGCAACCCGTTCCATCTCTTCAGTACCTTTGACACCGCCACCCTCGGCGGTCTGGTTTATGGTCAGACAGTGCTATCCAGAGCGGTGCAGGCAGCCGGCCTGCAATGGGATGAAAAGGATGCCCACTCCGCCATTTACGATGCGGAAAAGACCGCCGCCCTGTTCTGCAACATCGTCAATCAATGGACGCTTGACTAGCGCAAACCACTCCCGCCAATCTTCTCCCGCCACTCGGCAGCCTTTTGCATAAGCTGTTGCAAATCCACCGTCAGCAACTCGCGCTCCCGCAGCAACTGCCTGCCCGCCACCCATACATGGTTGATCTGTTCCCTGCCGGCGGCATAGACGATTTGCGAGACCGGGTCATACAGCGGTTGGGTCTCAGGGGCCGTCAGATCAATCGCGATCAAATCCGCTTGCTTGCCTTTTTCAACGGAGCCGGTCACCTGTTCCAGTGCCAGCGCCCTGGCACCGTTGATCGTCGCCATCCGGAGTATCTCGTAGGCCGGGGAGGCGGTGCAGTCATTGCAAATACCCTTGCTTAGCAGGGCGGCGGTGCGCATCTCCCCGAGCATATCCAGATCATTATTGCTGGCGGCCCCGTCCGTACCGAGGGCGACATTCACACCGGCCTGACTGAGCTCATGCACCGGACAAAAGCCGCTGGCGAGTTTCAGATTGGACTCGGGACAATGCACCACACTGATCGCGTATTTGGCCATCAGGTTGATCTCGTGCTGTTCCAGTTGTGTCGCATGTACGGCCATCAGTCTGGGGCTGAGCATGCCGAGGCCCAGCAAGCGTTGCAGCGGTCGCCCGCCGCAGGTGTCAATGCTCTGGTTGATCTCATCGTCGGTCTCATGGATGTGCATCTGTATCTGCACATCCAGTTGTTCAGCCAGTGTAATGATCTTCTTTAGCGATTGATCGGAGACAGTATAGGGGGCGTGCGGCGCAAACA
>JBPCXW010000070.1:0-2983 GCA_051008185.1 Gammaproteobacteria bacterium | reverse complement strand
CCGCTTAATTTAATCACTCAGACAGAAACAACTGTCAAGTCATTACCATATCTGCACACACTAACTACTCGGTTGAAGGTAAGCGCTGCAATCTGCCCGTGCTAGCACTATCGAGGCGCGGATGCGAAGCTTGGTGTTTTCTCCTGAAGAGGATGTTAGATGACTCGAACCAAACCGACGACTGCGGCGTACTGGCGACAACAATTTGCCGCCCAGGCTACCAGTGGGTTGACCACTGCTGCCTACCTGCGGCGCGAAGGCATTCGCTCAAGTCAATGGTACTACTGGCACAAGAAACTGCGATCACCTGCTAATGAAGGAGCCGGCATCACCCTGATTCCGGTGGAAACGCGCTCTGATCGCTCCGATCTTTTAGCCGCACAAGAGGTGCGGGTGGAGTTGCCCAATGGCATCGCGCTCACCTTTTGCGAGGTGGGATCGTGTGTCCAGATGATCCAGGCTTTATATCGACTGGAGCGAGCCTAATGTTTCGGCCGAGTGGGTCATTGACGGACATTTATCTGTGCCTGGAACCGGTCGATTTCAGAAAGGGGATTGGCACGTTGGCGATCCTGGTGGAAAGCGTTTTATCGATGCCGTCGATGAGCGGCCAGTTGTTTGTATTCCGTAATCGGCGTCGTGACAAGGTCAAGATCTTGTACTGGGAGCGTAATGGGTTCTGCCTGTGGCAGAAGCAGTTGGAGCAGGACCGGTTTCACTGGCCGGCGCCGAAAACGGCGCATATGCTATTAACCGGCGAACAGTTGAACTGGTTATTGGATGGGTTGAATATCACCCTGATGCAACCCCATCCGGTGCGCCGATACGACACGGTGATATAGACTATCGTATTGATATTATTGACATAAATAGACATAGCGCGCGGGCGTACATGGTATAATTTGGCGCATGGCGTCCTCCCACCATGCCGCTACGCCTTCCGCTCAAATCCAGGTCTGGCAGGCCCGCTGTGAGGCGCTCTGCCAGCAGCTCGAGGGCCTGGAAACGACATTCAATCAAGACCAGCAAAAGATCGCTGCCCTGCAGGCCGAGAACGAACGTCTCAGTGCCCGGGTGCAATGGTTCGAACGCCAACTTCGACTCGACCAGGCCCGTCGTTTCGGCGCCACCTCGGAAAAGGCCCACGGCCTACAACGGGAATTATTCAACGAAGCGGAGATGAGGATGGATCAGACGGACGCGGATCAAGCGCAACAGATCATCACCGTGCCCGCCCATCAACGCAACAAACAGCCCCGTACTGCCACCATCAAGGACGAGTTAGTTAAGGAGATTGTGATCCACGAACTGGATGAATCCGAACGGGTCTGTGCCCATGATCAAGCAACTCTCACCGCCATTGGCTATGATGCTCGCCGCGAGTTGAAGCTAATTCCGGAGCAGATATGGGCGGTGGAACATCGCTATATCAACTATGCCTGTCCGTGCTGTGACCAGACCATCAAAAGCACGCCCCGTGAGGCGCGTATCAGCCAGGGTCTGTGTTCCGCCCAGGCCGCCGCCGCAGTGGCAACCAACAAGTATGTGGATCACTTGCCGCTGTATCGGCAAAGCGAACGATTGAGGCGTGCTGGGGTCGCGATTGATCGCGGCACCCTGTGCCGTTGGATGATCCAGCATGGACAAGCGATTCAGCCGTTGATTAACCTGATGCGCGATGAAGTACAGGACACTCCCTATCAGCAACTGGATGAAACCACGGTCAAGGTCCTCAAAACAAAACACAAAAAATCCAAAGGCGCGCATCAGGGATATCTGTGGGTGCAACGGGGCGGTCCTCCGGATAAGCCGGTGATGCTGTATGACTATGATCCGTCTCGTTCAGGAGCCGTTGCCAGGAAACTGTTAGCCGGATTCAAAGGCTGTGTGCAGACCGATGGCTATCCCACCTACATCTCGGTGATGGCCGAGCTACAGATCACGCATGCCCTTTGCAACGCTCATGCCCGCCGCAAGTTCATGGACGTCATCAAGAGCAGCCGGGGTCCCCCGGATCAGCACGCGGGGCACGCCCAGGTGGCGATTGATTACTACCAACAGTTGTACCGGGTCGAGGCAGCGTGCCGAGACACCCGAGAACAGACCGACCCTGAACGGTGGTGCCGGCAACGACAGGCTCAACGCCAACAGCATGCCCGGCCGATCTTCGAGCAATTCATCCAATGGGCGGATGACCTGCTCCCGCGGGTGCCGCCCACCTCTAAATTGGGCGACGCCCTGAGTTATCTGGTCAAGCATCACCGGGGACTTCGGGTATTCCTTGATAACGGCATCGTCGAGATGGATAACAATCTGCTGGAAAACCGAATCCGACCCGTTGCCTTGGGACGCCGCAACTGGTTGTTCAGTGATACCGAGCATGGTGTGAAGGCCTCCGCCAACCTGTACAGCCTGATCAATACGGCCATGCTGAACGGACACAATCCCCACACCTATCTGGTGCATGTTTTCAAAGAACTGCCCAAGGCGCAAACACTCGACCAATTCGAGGCATTGCTGCCGTGGCAAGTGACGCCGGACACGTTAGACTAGTCCCGGTCGTCGTTCAACAGGGGGGAGATCACAGCGCTTACACTCGAACTGTTCCCCTTCGCCACGTGACAGGTTTTCCCTGCCTCAGACTACTACGGGAACTCCGCCAGTCTATCGATCATCGGGGCCACATTCCCTTATCATTTCGATAGACCTTCCCCAGTCCACATGTTGGACTCAGCGTATTGGTTAGGTTGCCGATCGCAATCTTTAACCTTGCTTTTCGCAAGTCGATACAGACACCACGGTCTGACTATGTTCTCCCCGTGGTTCCTTGCAAGCCAACCTACATTTATGACTTGCTGTCAGGAACGCAGGCCTACGTGTACCCCGCTCCAGTCCGTATACCCCCTGTTAAGTCGTGTAGGAGGTGGCGACATTTCAGCCCACAGACACGGTTTAATCGGTTCGTGTTCCTCAACCTTCCAAT
>JBPCXW010000069.1:0-5379 GCA_051008185.1 Gammaproteobacteria bacterium | reverse complement strand
CCGTACAACCGTGATGAGCAATCAGCTTTCACCTATAATCGTGTGAACGACTTGGATGGTGTATTTATGCTAATTCTATCCTCATGTGCACAGGATGACCCGGATGGAGAGGAAAAATTGTGCCTTTTATCTAAAGAGTTGGACAGGGCTTTCGCATTACTCCAACTTCAGGGAGCTTATGACAGTAATGCGTTTCAAGAAATGTTGTATAAGATTTCCGCAGATATAAGAGAGAAAGAAACAGGAACCATTAGATCAAAATTCAACGAGTACATTACAAAAGAACTTGCCCAGCGTAGGCTAACCGAAACAGAAAAGCCCTTTAAGTACGCCTACTTCAAACAAACCGGCATTAGCCTCAATTTGCGATTCAAACGTTACTTTTTCGCTCGCGTAGAAGAGTTTCTAGCAAATAATACTGGTAGTGAGATGAGACATTCCATTTCCGATCTAGTATCAAAAACTGGCGCAAAGACCGGTTTTCATGTAGAACATATACTTGCCCATAACGATGAAAACCTTGCTCTATTTGAAGGGGACGAGGAGCGATTTGAGCAGGAACGTAATCGTTTGGGTGGAATTCTTTTGCTGAAAGGGAAAGATAATATTTCAAGTAGTAACGAGCTATATGCGGATAAACGTGGAACATATGCTGGTACGCTTTGCTGGAATGAAACCTTGACAGAAGACTTTTACAAGACGAATAAGGATATGGAAAAGCTAAAAGAGAAATATAATCTTGATTTGATGCCTATTGAAAGTTTTGGTCCCGATGAAATAGAAGCCCGTCAGAGATTGCTATTCGAAATCGCCTCAATCATTTGGGAAGCAGATTCAACCTGAAACCGTGCTCTTTATGGACTGGTGAATAAATACACTTGTCGGTCAACCGCCGACAACACTTCCGGGTTCAAGGCCGAGTGCAATGCCAGAGGCATAATGCTAGCCCGGCATTGGTCCCCCCACCGCATCAGGCTTCGCCTACGGCTCGCCTTCTGCGGCTCCCCCTCAAGGGGGGAGCTATCCGTGCCGATAGACGAAGCCGTGGGTGTGTGTAGTAAAAAGGCAAAGTAGGCGTTAGCCTGCTTTGACATTGCGGTGTTAATGCTCCCCGGGAGCCGGCGGCACAAAGGCGTAGCCCGTAGTGGTTCCGGTGGGGGGCCATTGCTGACTGGCCTCACATCTACTAAATCAGCACAGTGCATTGCCACCACGGGTTTATGGCACTATAATGCGCCGCACACTATCTGACTACCCCCGTTATGAGGATTACCGAGCAAGGCCTGACATTTGACGATATCCTGCTTATCCCGGCATATTCAAGGATTTTGCCCAGGGAAGTCAGCCTTGCGACTCAGCTTACCAGCAAAATTACCCTGAATATCCCGCTGATCTCCGCCGCGATGGATACCGTCACCGAGGCGGCACTTGCCATCACTATCGCCGAGGAAGGTGGTATCGGCATCATCCACAAGAACATGAGCCCGAAGGCGCAGGCGGCAGAGGTGTTGCAGGTCAAGAAATACGAGGCCGGGGTGATTCGCGACCCGATCACGGTGACACCCACCACCAGTATCCAGCAGGTGCTGGATCTGACCCGCGCCCACCATATCTCCGGCGTGCCGGTGGTGGATGGCACCGAGCTGACAGGCATCGTCACCAGCCGCGACCTGCGTTTTGAAACCCACTATGACGCCCCGGTGTCCAGTGTCATGACCCCCCGGGAGCGTCTGGTCACGGTCAAGGAAGGCGCCGACACCGATGAGATCACCTCCCTGTTACACAAGCACCGCATAGAGAAGGTGCTGGTCGTCAATGACAGCTTTGAGTTGAAGGGCATGGTAACGGTGAAGGACATCAACAAGGCGGAGGAGTTTCCGAATGCCTGCAAGGATGAGCATGAACGCCTCAGGGTCGGCGCGGCCGTCGGTGTCGGGCCGGGCACCGCGGCAAGAGTGGAGCAACTGATGCAGGCCGGTGTGGATGTGCTGGTGGTGGATACCGCACACGGCCATTCCGGCGGGGTGATTGATATGGTGCAACAGATCAAGGGCGATTACCCCGATTGCGAACTGATAGGCGGCAATGTCGCCACCGCCGAGGGCGCGCTGGCACTGGTGAAGGCGGGCGTGGATGCGGTCAAGGTCGGCATCGGCCCCGGTTCTATCTGCACCACGCGGGTGATCACCGGTGTCGGCATGCCGCAGATTACCGCCATAGACAATGTCGCCGCCGCCTTGAAGAAGAGCGGCACACCGATCATCTCGGATGGCGGTATCCGCTATTCCGGCGATGTCGCCAAGGCCCTGGCCGCCGGTGCCTGGTCGGTGATGATCGGCGGCCTGTTCGCCGGCACGGAAGAGGCACCGGGGGAAGTGGAGTTGTATCAGGGGCGTTCCTACAAATCCTATCGCGGCATGGGGTCGCTCGGCGCGATGTCGCAACAGCACGGTTCCTCTGATAGATATTTTCAGGAGAATGACGAGATAGAAAAACTGGTACCGGAAGGCATTGAAGGCCGGGTGCCCTACAAGGGGCCGTTGAGTGCCATCGTGCATCAACTAACCGGCGGCCTGCGCGCCGCGATGGGCTATACCGGTTGTCAAACCCTGAAAGAGTTGCGCAGCCAGCCACATTTTGTGCGCCTGACCGCCGCCGGTATGAAAGAAAGCCATGTGCATGATGTCAGCATCACCAAAGAGCCGCCCAACTATCGTGCCTAGTCCGGCGCTGACTGCAATGGACATACACGCCGATAAAATACTCATCCTTGATTTTGGTTCCCAATACACGCAACTGATCGCGCGCCGCGTGCGGGAGGCCGGTGTGTATAGCGAGATCTATCCTTGCGATGCCGACATACAGGCGATCACCGCGTTTCAGCCCCGTGCCATCATCCTGTCCGGCGGGCCTGAGTCCGTGACCGAACTGAATGGCGTGCGGGTAGCGGACGCCGTGTTCAGCATGGGCATCCCGGTGCTCGGGATCTGCTACGGCATGCAGACCATGGCGCAGCAACTCAACGGTGCGGTAACAGCATCGGCCAAGCGCGAGTTTGGCCCGGCGCAGGTCAGGGCGCGCGGTCACTCCAGATTGTTGCGGGACATTCAGGATGAAGTCAATGCCGACGGCCACGGTCTGCTGGATGTCTGGATGAGTCACGGCGACAAGGTGGAAGGTCTGCCGGAAGGTTTCAAGGTCATCGCCTCAACTGGCAGTGCGCCGATTGCCGGCATGGCAGACGAGGATCGCTCCCTGTATGCCTTGCAGTTTCACCCGGAGGTCACGCATACCCGGCAGGGGCAGGCCATCCTGTCGCGCTTTGTGCATCAGATCAGCGGTTGCAGTGATGCCTGGAACATGAGCAACATCATTCAGGATGCGCTTGCCCGGATCAGACAACAGGTCGGAGACAATCAGGTGTTGCTGGCCCTGTCCGGCGGGGTGGATTCCGCCGTGACCGCAGTGCTGTTACATCAGGCAATCGGCGAGCAGTTGCATTGTGTGTTCGTGGATAACGGCCTGTTGCGTCTGCATGAGGCCGATCAGGTAATGCAAACCTTTGCCGGTAAGCTGGGCATCCATGTCATCCGGGTGGATGCCGAGCAGCAGTTCCTGACGGCGCTGGCCGGTGTGACTGATCCGGAACAAAAGCGCAAGACCATCGGCGCCGAGTTTATCAAGGTGTTTGAACAACAGGCGGCGCAACTGGACGGCATCAACTATCTGGCACAGGGCACGATCTACCCGGATGTGATCGAATCCGCCGCCGCCGGCACCGGCAAGGCACGGGTGATCAAATCACATCACAATGTAGGCGGCCTGCCCGAGGACATGCGCCTGCAACTGGTAGAGCCGCTACGGGAATTATTCAAAGACGAAGTCAGAAAGATGGGCCTGGAACTGGGGCTGGCAAAAGAGTTGCTTTACCGACATCCGTTCCCCGGCCCCGGCCTCGGAGTACGCATCCTCGGCGAAGTAAAAAAACCCTACGCCGATACATTACGCCAAGCCGATGCGATATTCATCAATGAGTTACACGAACAGGGCTTGTATGATCAGGTCAGCCAGGCCTTTGCGGTGTTCCTGCCGGTCAAGTCAGTAGGCGTCAAGGGCGACGCCCGCGTCCACGAACATGTCATCACCCTGCGCGCAGTCCAGACCATTGACTTCATGACCGCCCACTACGCCCCGTTACCCCACGAGTTTCTGGGCCATGTAGCAAACCGCATCCTGAACGAAGTACAAGGCATCTCCAGAGTCACCTACGACATCTCCGGCAAACCCCCGGCGACGATTGAGTGGGAGTAAATGCCCGAGGCGACACAGCAACAGGATGAGATGTTCATGCAGCAGGCCCTGACTCTGGCGGGCCAAGCGCAGGCGGATGACGAGGTGCCTGTCGGGGCATTGATTACCTTGCATGACGAGATCATCGGTGAGGGGTATAACCGGCCTGTCGCCAGCCATGATGCCAGTGCCCATGCCGAGATGATTGCGATGCGGCAAGCGGGGTTGAAGTTGCATAACTACCGGCTACCGGGTGCGACCCTGTATGTGACTCTGGAACCCTGCGCGATGTGTGCCGGTGCGATGTTGCATGCGCGGATCGCCCGGCTGGTGTATGGGGCGGCCGATCCCGCCGCGGGGGCCGCCGGTAGTGTCTTCAATATCCTGCAATCAGGACAACTCAATCATCAAACAGATGTCACCGGCGGGGTGCTGGCACCGGCCTGCGGTGCCTTGCTGACTGACTTCTTCCGGCAACGGCGATGATCGGGGATGCGGAGATAAAGGATTTGGTGCAGGAACTGGCACAGCACCTGTCGCAGGGCGGACACCGCTTGATCACGGCTGAATCCTGCACCGGCGGCGGCATCAGTTTTGCACTGACCGAGCTGGCGGGTAGCTCCGAATGGCTGGAAGGGGGGCTGGTGACCTATTCCAATGCGGCCAAACAGCGGCAACTGGGGGTATCCGCCGGGACGCTGGCGGAGCACGGCGCCGTCAGCGAGCCAACCGCCCGCGAGATGGCGCTGGGTGCGTTGCACAATAGCGAGGCGGATTGCAGTCTGGCCGTCACGGGCATCGCCGGCCCGGGCGGCGGTAGCGCGGAGCGGCCTGTGGGGACGGTCTGCTTCGCCTGGGCGGCGGGCGACGGCGGCCTTGTCGCCGAGACACAACATTTCACCGGCGACCGGGCCGGGATCAGGCAGCAGGCCATAGCGCACGCACTGTCCGGTATGCTGCGGTTGATGCGCTGATAATGTGGCGGATCAGGGCTTATGAGACCAATCAGCAATGTCCCCCCACCGGAGCCACTACGGGCTACGCCCTTGTGCCACCGGCTCCCCCTCAAGGGGGGAGCTATTCGTGCCG
>JBPCXW010000068.1:0-13132 GCA_051008185.1 Gammaproteobacteria bacterium | reverse complement strand
ACCGATGGCAGTTGTACTTCGGCATGGTCTATCTTGGGGTGGTCGATGCCCGGGAAAACCGGGTCATCCGGCCAGTTTAGGTGTTACCCATGTGCCCGGTTTCAAATGTAACCCATGTGCCCGGTTCTACACAAGGGCGTAGCCCGTAGTGGCTCCGGTGGGGGGACATTGCTGATTTGTCTCAGATAGACTAATCCGCTACACTGTCGGGTTGATATAACCAAAACAGCAGTTTCACAAGACACACTGCCAAGGAGCACACGATGTCCAGAACTGTAACAATCACCGATAACGAGACCGGTAAGCAGATTGAATGTCCGGTTGAAACCGGTACTTATGGTGCCCCGGTTATCAACACCGGGAAGCTGTACGGTGATCTCGGTATGTTCACCTACGATCCGGGTTACGCGACAACGGCCAGTTGTAGTAGTGCCATCACCTATCTGGATGGGGAGCAGGGCATCCTGATGCACCGGGGCTATTCCATTGAAGATCTGGCCAAGCACAGCAACTACCTTGAAGTCGCCTATCTGCTGATCCACGGTGAATTACCCGATGCCCGGCAACTGCAAGAGTGGGAAAATGTCATCAAAATGCACACCATGACCCATGAGCATTTGTCGCATTTTTA
Organism: Gammaproteobacteria bacterium; assembly: GCA_051008185.1. Lineage (GTDB taxonomy): Bacteria > Pseudomonadota > Gammaproteobacteria > Eutrophobiales > Eutrophobiaceae > CAXMWX01. The sequence goes on along the minus strand of JBPCXW010000068.1, from coordinate 12,501 downwards.
TAGGGGTTATCGCTACGATGCGCATCCGATGTCTATCATGGCGGGCGTGACCAGCGCGATTGCCTCCTACTACCATGATGCCACCGATGTACTTGATCCCGAGAGCCGCCTAATCACTGCCAGACGAATCATTGCCAAGATGCCCAACATCGCTTCCAAGTGTTACCGCTACGCATCAGGTCTGCCGTTTGTCTATCCTGATAACAGCCGCAGTCATGTGGAAAATTTTATGTATATGACTTTTTCCTGGCCGAGCGAGCAGTACGAGCCGTCACCGGCGACACTGCGTGCCCTGGATTTGTTATTCATCTTGCATGCCGATCATGAACAAAATGCCAGCACCTCCACGGTGCGCCTCGCCGCCAGTTCGGAAAGCAATCCCTATGCCTGTATCGCAGCCGGGATCGTCACCCTGTGGGGCAGGACGCATGGCGGTGCCAATGAGGCGGTAATCCGGATGCTGGAGCAGATAGAGAGCCCGAAAAATATCCCGCAGTTCATTGAGCGCGCCAAAGACAAGGACGATCCGTTTCGCCTGATGGGGTTCGGGCATCGGGTGTATAAAAATTATGATCCCAGGGCCAAGATAATCCGCGAGGCCTGCCATAATCTGTTGCAGGAGATGGAGTTGAACCAGCCCTTGTTTGATATTGCGCTGGAACTGGAACGGATCGCGATGGAAGATGAGTATTTTATTGAGCGCAAACTCTATCCCAATGTGGATTTTTATTCCGGCCTCATCTATCAGGCGCTACGGATACCGACTTCAATGTTCACCGTGATGTTTGCGCTGGCGCGCAGTGCCGGTTGGGTCGCCCAGTGGATGGAGCTGATGGCGGACCCTGAGTTTCGCATTGGCCGCCCGCGGCAACTTTACACCGGTGAGAAGGCGCGGGATTATGTGCCTTTGAATAAACGCTGAGACATAATGAAAAAACCTGTCCGAATTGCCGTTACCGGTGCCGCCGGTCAAATCGGTTATGCACTGCTATTCAGGATCGCCGCCGGTGGCCTGTTCGGCAAGGAGCAGCCTGTGATCTTGCAGTTGCTGGAGGTTACCCCGGCACTGAAGGCCTTGCAGGGCGTGGTGATGGAGTTGAACGACGGCGCCTTCGCCGGTCTGCATTCCATTGAGACCAGTGATGATCCGAATGTCGCATTCAGGGATGCTGACTATGCCTTTCTGGTCGGCGCCAAACCGCGCGGCCCCGGTATGGAGCGGGCCGACTTGCTGGCCGGCAATGCGGCGATCTTTGCGGCCCAGGGTGCGGCACTGAATGAGCATGCCAGCCGCGATATCAGGGTGCTGGTGGTCGGCAACCCGGCCAACACCAATGCGCTGATCACAATCAGCAATGCACCGGACATCAACCCGCGACAAATAACCGCGATGACCAGACTGGATCATAACCGCGCCCTGGCGCAGTTAGCCGAAAAGACCGCCAAGCCGGTTGCCGCTATCAAGCAGATGATCATCTGGGGCAACCACTCGCTGACCCAGTATCCGGATCTGCATCACTGTCTGGTTGACCGGAAACCGGCTATGCAACTGTTGCAACAGGACTGGTATGAATCGGAATACATTCCCCGTGTGGCCAAGCGCGGTGCCGAGATCATTGAGGCCCGCGGCGCATCCAGTGCCGCCTCGGCGGCTGGCTCGGCTATTGATCATGTGCGGGACTGGGTGCTGGGCACGGCCGATGATGACTGGACCAGTATGGCGGTGTATAGCGATGGCTCCTACGGTATTGCCGAGGGCATTGTGTATTCGTTCCCGGTGCGCTGTAAGAGCGGCGGGTATGAGATTGTTCAGGGCCTGGACATCAATGCATTTTCCGAGGCCCGGATGCAGGCCACACAAACGGAGTTGGAACAGGAAAGGGACGCGATCAAACATTTACTGGATTAGGCGCGGTTGATGGCAGGCAAACGATCCAATATAGATGCAGACGGCTACCGCGCCAATGTGGCCATCGCTATCTGTAATAGTAGCGGCCAGTTGTTTTGGGGCAAACGTTTTGGCTCGGATGCGTGGCAGTTTCCACAAGGCGGGATCAAGCCGCATGAGTCAATTGAAAATGCGATGTACAGGGAGTTGCACGAAGAGACGGGTCTATTGCCCGAACATGTGGAGGTGCTGGGTTCAACCCAGGGCTGGCTGCGTTACCGTCTGCCCAAGCGTTATATTCGCAGGAACGCCTCGCCGTTATGTATCGGCCAGAAGCAGCGATGGTATTTGCTGAAACTGGTAGGGCATGAGAGCAATTTCAATCTTGCCTCGTGCAGAAGGCCGGAGTTTGACGGTTGGCGCTGGGTAGATTTCTGGCATCCGGTGGATGAGGTGGTGTCATTCAAGCGCATCGTTTATAAACGCGCGCTGACCGAGCTTGAGGGCTTGCTCAAGGGTTAGGAGTTATTGCGCCGTCCGGCTTGATTTTTCCATCATCAACAATGGCAGCAGTCTGCGAATTGAGCGTCCTTTCATTTGTCGTGTCACGCCGTTGCGAAACTCGGGCGACATTCCCTTTGCTTCCAGTTGTTGATCCAGTTCTGTCAATATGTCTGAGCAGGCCTCCACGGCCAGCCCTGCGGTTTCGCGTATATCAGGATGGTTGTCCATCAACACCAGAGATTGTTCCCGGATACAGCCGGTGAAGCTCAGTTTGGTTTCATTGACCAGACGCATCGCTTCGGTATCAAAACGTTCTATTGACTCTTCCGGCCCGTTTGGTTCATTGACGGCACGGTTAGAACAAGCCGTTATCAATATCAGTATTATGCTTATGTTATGAATATAGCGCACAGGTTCCTCCGTAATCTGTTGTGTGGCGCATTTTGACAGGTCGGGGAGTGGTTTGTCCAGTGTGTGTAGCGGAGCAGTACTTATGTCCCCCCACCGGAGCCACTACGGGCTACGCCCTTGTGCCACCGGCTCCCCCTCAAGGGGGGAGCAATCATCGTTCCCCCCCAGTTAGAGGTTACTCATGGTGTTATTGCTCCCCCCTTGAGGGGGAGCCAAAGGAGGCGAAGCCTGCTTTGGTGGGGGGACATTGCCATTTTTGTCTCATACGTTAATGCTCTGCCACATCTGACAGGATAGCATTGTTCCCACCCGAACGGCTATACTGCGCCAATGGTAAAAGCGATCACGCAAGGCCGGGCCGACAGATGAAGATTCACCTGCTGGGTATAGGCGGCACTTTCATGGGCGGGCTGGCGCAACTCGCGCTTGCGGCCGGTCACGAGGTCACGGGTAGTGATGCCAATGTCTATCCACCGATGAGTGAGCAACTGGATGCGCTAGGGATTGCCATTGGCGAGGGTTACGCCGCCGATACCATTCCGGACGGGGTGGATCAGGTGATCATCGGCAATGCGTTGTCCAGAGGCAATCCGGCGGTTGAACATATTCTGGATGCGGGCATAGCTTACACCTCCGGGCCGCAGTGGCTGGCAGAGCACATCCTGCACGGGCGGCAGGTGATAGCCGTCGCCGGTACCCACGGCAAGACCACGACCTCGGCCATCCTCGCCTGGATATTACAGGCCAATGGTAAAAAGCCCGGCTTTTTGATCGGCGGCGTGGCGGAGAACTTCGGCGTCTCGGCCAATGCGGGTGAGTCGGATCTGTTTGTCATTGAGGCGGATGAATACGACAGCGCCTTCTTTGACAAACGTTCCAAGTTTGTTCATTACCGGCCGGACTGTCTGATCATCAACAATATAGAGTTTGATCATGCGGATATTTTTCGCGATCTGGATAGCATCCTGACGCAGTTTCATCATCTGGTCAGGACGGTGCCCGGCAACGGGCGGATCATCATCAACAGCGGCATGGATACTTGTCACTCTTTGCTGACGATGGGCAACTGGAGCCGGGTGATCGGTTTTGCCGAAAACGATGCCGACTGGAGCCTGACACCAGACAGTGCGGATTATTCGCGCTTCACAATCCAGCGGCAGGGCGAGGGCGTTGCACAGGTGGAATGGGAACTGCTGGGGGTGCATAACGCGCTGAATGCGCTGGCCGCGATCATTGCCGCCTCGGATGCGGGGGTTGATCCGGCGGCGGCGGCGCAAAGTTTGCAGCAATTCAAAAGTGTCAAACGGCGGTTGCAGAAACTGGATGTGGTTAGTGGTATCCATATTTACGATGATTTCGCCCATCATCCGACCGCCATCAGGCTAACATTACAGGCCCTGCGCTCGCATATCAGCGACGGGCGGATCATCGTGGCACTGGAACCGCGATCCAATACGATGAAGATGGGCGTGCATAAAGCGGCCCTGGCGGATTCGCTGGCCGTTGCCGATCAGGTTTGTCTTTATGAACCGCCCGGTCTGGGTTGGGATTTTGCTGAGGCGATGACGGCACTGGGTGACAAATGTATGATCTATAACAGCGTGACGGACATCATCACAGCCCTGCAAACCTCAGTGCGTGCCGGTGATCATCTGGTCATCATGAGTAACGGCGGGTTTGACAACATTCAGCAACGTTTGCCTGATGCGTTGCAATCCGGTTGAATAGCGATGCGAGACGATACCTTTCCAGTGAATAACCACTATGCGGCGGGCCTGCTGCCGTTTCTGTATGTGTGTGACTCGTTGCTTGGTGGTATTGCGGCGGTTGCGGTCATTGCGTTTGTTTTTGTCGCCGCCATGCTCACGGTGCATTGCCTGCGCGCGTTGATCCCCTACACTGACAAGTATCTGTTCTTTACTGTGATCGGTGCGGCCTGGGTGAGTATTGTGGCCTTGCTACTTGAGGCATGGTTACAACCGGTCGGGCAGAATCTTGGCAGGTATCTGTTTATCATCCCGATGAATACCACCTTGCTCTGTTGTCTGGATGATTGCATCCATAAAGAGTATGCCGGTTTTGTGAAACCGGCGTGTCTGTTCAGTCTGGGTGGGGTGTTGGTCGGTGCGTTGCGCGAGTTGTTAGGGCAGGGCATCGGTATGACCCTGTTTTCCCACAGCGCCGGTGCCCTGTTGCTGGCAGGTGCGCTGTTGGCGCTGGCAAACTGCCTGTTCAGCGAGGCTGACAAGGAAGGCGTTACACAGTGAATAAACAAAAGCGCACGGCGATATTTACCCTGTTACGCGAGCGTAATCCGCAACCGACAAGCGAGCTAAACTATACCGGCCCCTTTGAATTGTTGATCGCCGTCATCCTGTCGGCTCAGGCCACCGATGTGGGTGTCAACAAGGCCACCGCCAAATTGTTTCCGGTCGCGAACACGCCCGAGCAGATTGCGGCTCTGGGTCTGGCCAAGTTGAAAAAATATATCAAGACGATCGGTTTGTATAACACCAAGGGCAACAACATCATCAAGACCTGCAAGATCCTGCTGGCCGAGCATGATGGTCAGGTGCCGCAAGACAGGGAAGCATTGGAAAAGCTGCCCGGAGTAGGGAGGAAAACCGCGAATGTCATCCTGAACACGGCTTTCGGTATGTCAACCATCGCAGTTGATACCCACATCTTCCGCGTCTCCAACCGCACCGGCCTCGCCCCCGGCAAAAATGTAAGAGAGGTAGAAGACCGCCTGCTCAAATTCGTCCCCGATGAATTCCTGCGCCACGCCCACCACTGGTTGATATTGCACGGGCGTTACACCTGCACCGCCCGCAAACCCCGGTGTGGCGAGTGTTGTATGTATCAGCTTTGTGAATGGAAAGAGAAGAAGGCTTACCGCGATACGGTGGGATAGGGCAGATAATAACTATGCTGGCGTTATTGCTCCCCCCTTGAGGGGGAGCCGGTGGCACTAGGGCGTAAGCCCGTAGTGGCTCCGGTGGGGGGAACTTGCTGATTATCATCCCCTTCGGGCTTCTGCTGTGTTGTATGTTATAGTCTCACTTTCAGTATATGTTCCGGCTGGGCTATGTAGATTCCACCCTGAATTCAGACTGACACACTAATAAATAATAATTAAAGATGGCACGCAAGAAAACAGGTTCTGGCCCGGCGAAAGGCAAAAAAATCGCACGCGATTATCGTCACGAAGACAGGGCACTGTTGCGCCCTGAGAGCGGGGCGCAAGATGTTTTTCCCGCCGGTAAGCATAAGTCGCCTACCAAACTGCGCTACGACTCATCGCTGGCCCCGGAATTGGCGTGGGATGAATCTGATGCACGGGGTGAGGGCGAGCAGTTGATTGAGACAATCCTGTCAGCAGACACGCTGGAGAGCGCGCAAGCAGCAGGGCGGCAACTCAAATCGCTTTCCAAATCATTTTTGGATTGGGCAGGGAAAGCTGAGCGCGGTGGTTTTACTGTGCCAACCTTGCCGTTATTCACCCATGAACGGCTGTCAACCCATGCCGTGCTGGAAACCCTGAAAAGACGTCATCCCAGACGCAATGAGACTCTGGAATTGTTTGGTGAAGGGGACAAAAGCATCGGTGACAAGATTCGCGGTGCTTATGAGCATCAGAACGGCTGGCAGAACCGTATGATCTTGGGCGATTCACTACAAGTGATGAATTCCTTGTTGCAATACGAGGGGCTTGGCGGTCAGGTGCAGATGATCTATATGGATCCGCCTTACGGTATCAAATTTGGCAGTAACTTCCAGCCGTTTGTCCGCAAGCGCACTGTCAGAGAGGGTGACGATGATAGCCTCAGCCGTGAGCCGGAGATGGTGCAGGCGTATCGTGATACTTGGGAGCTCGGTACTCATTCGTGGCTGACTTATATGCGTGACCGCTTGTTGTTGGCGCGGGAACTGCTGACTGATAGCGGTTCCTGTTTTGTGCAGATTTCCGATGAGAATGTACACCATGTACGAGAGATTATGGATGAGGTATTTGGTTCTGAAAATTTCGTATCTAACTTAGGATATAGAACAAAAAGTCCTCTCGGAACAAAGTATGTTGGCAATGCCTTTGATTTCATCATATGGTATGCAAAAAATATCAATAGTATGAAATTCAGAAGTGTTTTTGTGGAAAAAACACCAGAGACAAACAAAGAATTTTCTCTATTAGAGTGCGACGATGGCTCCATCAGATTGCTTTCGACTAGCGAGAAAACAACTAATAAGATACCTGCAGGTTCAAAAATATTTTCCTCTCAATCAGTCACTTCATCAGGAAGAACTCCAAGTTGTGTTTTCGACTTTGAGTTTCAAACCATGAGTTTTTTCCCAGGAGGCGAGAAAAGTTGGAGTACAAACAGACAAGGCATGGATACGCTGGCCCGGAATAGCCGACTGTATATATCTGGAAAATCCTTAAGATATAAGTACTACCTGAAAGATTTCCCTGTTAAAAAGCTTTCCAATCTTTGGGCGGATACATATAGTGAGCCCTCGAAATCATATGTTGTACAAACTGCCTCGAAAGTCATCCAGCGTTGCATGTTAATGACAACCGATCCGGGCGATCTGGTCTTTGATCCGACCTGCGGTAGCGGCACCACTGCGTATGTTGCCGAGCAATGGGGGAGGCGATGGATTACCACCGATGTTTCCCGTGTGCCGTTGGCATTGGTTCGCGAGCGACTGCTAACCGCTACCTACCCTTATTATAAGTTGCAAGACGAGCAACGCGGTCCAGCAGGTGGTTTTGCGTATGAGCGCAAACAGAATCGTAAAGGCGAAGAGGTCGGCGGTATCGTACCGCATGTGACGCTGAGATCTATCGCTAACAATGAAGCACCTACTGAAGAAGTATTAGTAGATAAGCCGGAGATAGAAAATAAAGTAGTGCGTATTACTGGCCCGTTTTGCGTGGAATCAATACTGCCAACACCAATGTCGCCAGATATGTATCAAGATAATCAGGAAGTGCATGAAACCCATAAACAAGGCGATGCAAGTGATCACATAGGACGTATGATAGAAGTTTTACGGTTGTCGCCGGAGATTAAATTGTCTGGCAACAAAACTTTCAAACTGAAAAATGTACGTCCGCCCGCCAATGCACTAGATATTCATGCAGAGGTTGATGGCGTGGGCACTGACGCTAACGATAGCGAACATATTGCCGTCGTGTTTGGCCCCGAGAACGGCCCTATCAGCGAACGTGTCATCATCAATGCAGGCAAGGAAGCGAGTCATAAGCAATACACTCGCCTATTGGTAATAGCCTTCGCAATAGAACCCGCTGCTCGTGAAACTGTAGAGAAAGCTGAGGCCACCTTCGGCATACCTGCTATCTATGTTCAAGCGACTACTGATCTTGTTATGTCTGACTTGCTGAAAAATACGCGCTCCAGTCAGATATTCGCTGTCGTTGGATTGCCTGATGTGAAGTTGAAAAAGACGGGTGAGCAGGAAGAAGGTGAAGATTTATGGGAAGTCACCTTGCAGGGTCTGGATACTTTCGATCCTGCCACGATGGAGCATATTGCACTAAGGGGAGATGATGTGCCTTGCTGGATGCTGGATATTGATTACGATGGGTACTGCTTTCGTGCTGGCCAGATATTTTTTCCACGCACTTCCGCATGGAATAAAATTCGCCAAGCCGTAAGTGCTGATTTTGATGATGCTGTTTGGGATGCCCTACGAGGCAATGTCAGTGCCCCGTTTATCGCTGGTGAACAGATTGCAGTCAAAGTGTTGGATGATAGAGGCAACGAGTTGCTTGTTGTTAAAAAGTTGAGCGACGTGAAATGACAAAAAGAAAACCTAGTGATAGGCATCAATGGGGTGAGGGAGTAGTTCCCGTGCTTAGTGACCATAGTGTGGCCAAGCACGAAATACTATCAGAATATATTCAAAGGTATCTGGATATTGTCTGTCAAAATCACAAGAGGAGGGAATTTAATATTACTCTTGTTGATGGCTTTGCTGGCGGTGGAATCTATCAAGATGGTAAGCATGGTTCTCCCCTTGTAATGATGGAGGCTGTTAGTCGGGCTACTATTGACGTTAATAAAGGTAGAAAAACTCCTATCAATATAGATCCACATTATTTTTTTATTGAAGAAAACGCTGATAATTATGCGTCACTGAAGGAAACGCTATTTAATAATCAACATTCCAAGAACATATTTTCGAGAAAAGGTGATTTTAACTCACATGTAGATGAAATCATATCTCATGTGAAAACGAGAAATCCCCGTGGAGGCGGAGGTGCTATTTTGTTCTTGGATCAAGAAGGCTACTCTTCTGTACATATGGGAACTTTAAACAAAATAAGAAGAAGTCTCCCCCAAGCTGAAATTATTCTCACTTTTGCGATATCTTGGCTAATTGATTTTATAAGTAGCTCAGATGAATTAATAGAGTGGGCTGAAAAAATAGGACTAGATAGCAGTCTCAACGTGGATGAAACTTGGCGTATGATAGGTGGAGCAAAAGACAAAAGGAATGTAATTGAGTCACAATTCTCACGTGCCATCCAGGAAGCGGCGGGTTTTCCATTTTTGAGACCTTTTTTTATTGAGCCAGAAGACAATCACAGAGGTTACTTGTTGCTTCATTTAGCATGGCACTATCGAGCACACAATGCGATGACCGAAACAATATGGGATAAAAAGCATTATATGAGACATTATGGAGGTGTTGGCACACACATATTTGAAGTTTTTTATAAAGGAGGGCGTAGAAATGTTCCTTTGCTCTTTGGAAAGCTTTTTGCCGAAGAAGCGTGGGCTGGGCACATAGAAGGTCTGGTTGAGGATCTTCCTAAAAAAATATGGCAGTTTAATGACACCACAGTAGGAGATCTTATTCAAAGGACTTGCAATGAAACTGCGGCACCTCCAGAAATGTACTTTGAAACACTAGCCAAGTTACGAGACAATAATGAAGTTGCTATTTTTGGCGGATCAGGAGGAAAAAAGCGTAGCAGTACAGTATCATTATCTGACCGCATTGAACCACAAAGACAAAAATCTATATTTTTAAATCATGACTAGTTTTTCAAATATAGAATGGACCGAAGCGACATGGAATCCGGTGACTGGTTGTACAAAAGTATCGGCAGGCTGTAAGTATTGCTATGCTGAGACATTGTCGCGACGTTTGCATGCTATGGGCGTAGCAGGTTATGAACAGGGCTTTGCGGTGTCATGCCATGAAAATCGTTTGCAACAACCGCTACGACGCAAACAGTCAACTATGTATTTTGTCAATTCCATGAGTGATTTGTTTCATCCTCATGTGCCGTTTGAGTTTATCGACAAGGTCATGGATATTATCAAACAAACTTCGCAGCATACCTATCAGATTTTAACGAAGCGCCCCAAGATTATGGCTAAATATTTTGCTCATCGCGAAGTTCCGGCAAATGCGTGGATTGGTGTGTCAGTGGAAAATAGAAAGCATGGTTTACCGCGCATTGATGTATTGCGGGAGATAGATGCGGCCGTTCGTTTTCTGTCAGTGGAACCGCTACTTGAGGACCTTGGGCAGATGAACTTGGCCGGTATTCATTGGGTTATTGTCGGTGGAGAGAGCGGTACTCGTGCCCGTCCAATGAAGCCTGAGTGGGTGGCCAATGTCAAACGACAATGTCGCGCAGCTAAAGCCGCTTTCTTTTTCAAGCAGTGGGGAACATACGATAAAGATGGTGTCAGGCGGGGTAAAAAAAGTAGCGGCAGGTTGTATCACAAACGCACATGGGATGAAATGCCCAAGCCTATTCCGATAGTATCCACAGCAAGTTAGTAGTGCCGAACAAGATCATTTCACAGTGACACCGTAGAAACATGGAAACTAACGAGGTAGAACAACCCATTATCAATTCGCCTTATGAAGAGCCTAAGGCGCATTGGAAAATACACACACACGAACCAGCGGAGAAGCGGGATGGGCGACGCGATCCGACTTACATATACCTGCCATCCGGTAAGTCAGTTGATGAAGAGGGTGAGTACCATGCTGTAGAAGAAAAGTTGCAGTTGGTGTCGCAGTTACGCGAGCAGGTTAACGAGTGGCGGTCACTGGCTTTGCGGGGTGAGGGCGGGGTTAGCCGTGTGACGATGGAGCTTTTGAAACACTGGCATAATGAAGAGCGTGAACAGCGTTTGTTTTTTGCACAACTGGAAGCTGCGGAGACCATAATTTTTCTTACTGAAGCCCGTGCAGACTTTTTGCAAGGGGTTGATATCCCACAAGATAAGGTCAATGGCACCGCTATTTTCAGGCGATTGTGTTGCAGGATGGCGACTGGCTCAGGTAAGACTACCGTGATGGCGATGCTGGCGGCCTGGAGTATCTTGAACAAGGTTCATAACAAGCAGGATAAACGATTTTCTGAGGCGGTGCTGGTGGTATGCCCTAATGTAACCATTCGCGACCGATTGGCAGAACTCAACCCTAAAAGGGGTGAAGCAAGTATTTATAATACTCGTGATATCGTGCCCAAGAGTATGATGTCAGATTTGTCTAAGGGGCGGGTTTTAACACTTAACTGGCATGTCTTTGAGCCGCGCAATATGCAGGCTGGCAATAAAGTGGTAAGAGCCGGCAAGCATATCCTTGTTAATGAAAAAGTTTTTATTGGTGCCAAGAATACAACAGCACGCGGCAGGCGTTATATGACAGAGAAGGATCTCAGGGAAAAGCAGATGCTGGGGATTTTGGAAATTCTTTCAGAAGAGAAAGATGATAGCGGCGAATTAAAAAGTGCTGAGATCAGGGCTGATAAATTTGTTGAATCTGATACCGCACTATTACGGCGGGTGCTGGAAAAGGAACTAGGGACTAAAAGTAATATCCTGGTGTTTAATGATGAAGCCCATCACGCTTATAGACCGCAGATGGAGAGTGATGACTCGGAGCAGGGAACTTTATTAGACGATGATGATATGGTGAAAGAGTACTGCAATGAGGCTACTGTATGGGTGAAAGGGCTGGATACAGTTCAAAAATTGCGCGGCATTAATTTTTGTGTTGATTTCTCTGCCACACCTTACTTCTTGGCTAAGGCAGGTGCGAATACCAATCGTATCTTCCCCTGGACTGTGAGCAGTTTTGACTTGCAAGATGCAATTGAGGCTGGATTAGTCAAAATTCCACAATTAGCAGTGCGCGACCCTTCTGGTGACGAGGTGCCTGGTTATTTCAATATCTGGAAATGGATTTTACCCCAACTCACGGCAACTGAACGCGGTGGAAAAAGAAGTGACGCTAAACCGGAAGCTATCTTGAAATATGCATATACGCCAATAGCGATGCTCGGCAGTATATGGCAAAAAGAGTTTCAGGAAAGAAAACAGGAGGGCAATGACCCACGTCCGCCAGTGTTTATCATCGTTTGTAAAACTAAAAAATTGGCAGATACCGTGTATGAGTGGTTAGCTGAGGATAAATCACCAAATGCTCATATTCCGTCTGCCAAATTGCCTAAATTGAAAAACACTGACACAGAGCAGAATACGATTTGCGTACATTCTGACATGCAAAAAAATCTTGAAAGCGGTCAAGTAAAGAACGACGAAGAAAGATGGATGCGATTCACATTAGATACAATTGGCAAAAGAGGTTGGCCGATTGATAGCCAGGGACGACCACAATATCCGGATGACTTTGAGGAATTA
>JBPCXW010000067.1:0-4804 GCA_051008185.1 Gammaproteobacteria bacterium | reverse complement strand
CTCAAGGGGGGAGCTATTCGTGCCGGTGTTACTCCCCAGTCAGAGGTTGTTACTGCTCCCCCCTTGAGGGGGAGCCAAAGCAGGCGAAGCCTGCTTTGGTGGGGGGCATTCAGTGTTTGGCGGACGCGCCGCGGGCGCGGGTGCCCCATATCTTATCCAGTTGTTTGTCTCTACCACAGCCATAGCGGTAGTAGCGATAGCGGATGGGGTTCTTTTGATAGTAGTCCTGATGTGATTCCACCACCGGAAAGAACTCAGCCCGTGGCAGTAGCGGGGTACGCACTGTGTTGTCGGGAAACTCGTTGATAACAGCTTGCAGGGAGGCCTCTGCCAGTTGCCTTTCCTGTTTGGTTGCGACGAATAGTGCCGGGCGGTAGCTCGGTCCCCGGTCGCAGAACTGACCGCCCCCGTCAAACGGGTCAATGTTGACCCAGAACAGGTCCAGCAGGGTCTGATAGCTAATCACTGCGGGGTCGTAGCTGACCAGCACGGCCTCGTAGTGGCCGGTATGGTCGCCCTTGTAGGTGGGATTGGGATGAGTGCCACCAGTAAAGCCGGAGACCACATCCGTCACCCCCTCTTGTTCCTGATAGACCGCCTCCATACACCAGAAGCAACCGCCTGCGAACACCGCCGTCTCAGATCGCGCAGGAGTACTGAATGCCAGCATACACAAGCCCAGCATGGGTATATTCAATCGCCAACGATTGCGAGCAAAGAGCATAATGATTCCTCCCGGTTCCGGTGCAACGCAAACTCTACCACAGCTAAACATGTCCCCCCACCGGAGCCACTACGGGCTTACGCCCTCGTGCCACCGGCTCCCCCTCAAGGGGGGAGCTATCCGTGCTTGTTATCGCTCCCCCCTTGAGGGGGAGCCAAAGGAGGCGAAGCCTGCTTTGGTGGGGGGATCTGCCGCCTCCACTGCTAAACCACTTTCCCCCCGCCCAAAATCGCATCAATAGCCGGTCGACTACCCGCCAACATATCCATCACCGCCAACTCGCCGGGCTCAACCCACTTGAGGGCCTGCCCCTCCCTGGCCCGTACCTCCCCCCGCCAGGCCCGCACCTCGTGCATAAACAGCCGCACCCCGCCGTGCTCATAGTCATGATCATATTCCAGCAACAAGCAACACTCCGTCACCTCAATATCAATCTCCTCGGCCAACTCCCTCCGCAAGGCCCCGACCGGACTTTCACCGGGCTTTATCTTGCCGCCCGGAAACTCCCAGCACCCGGCCAGTTGCAGACCGTCAGGCCTCTGTGCAATCAATACCTTTTGTGAATCAGGAGCATACAGTATCCCTGCCGCCACCCATACCCTACCCATTGATCAGCGACGCTTGCCACGCCCTTTCTGCCGGTTCTTCTGCCCACCGCCGCCACCCACCATCGGCCTGACATACAAAACCAGACTGTGATCCACCAACTCATACCCATGCTCCCCGGCGATCTTGTGTTGCAACCTCTCTATCTCCTCGTTCTCAAACTCAATCACCTTCCCCGTCTCGGTGCACACCATGTGGTCATGGTGCCCCCCCCGATCCAGTTCAAAAACCGAATGCCCGGAAGCAAAATTGTGCCGTATCACCAACCCCGCCCCCTCAAACTGGGTCAGCACGCGATAGACCGTCGCCAGCCCCACGTCCTCGCCCGCCTCCAGCAAGGCCTTATAGACATCCTCGGCACTGACGTGCTTTTGCTCCGCCGATTCGAGGATCTCCAGAATCCGTATCCGGGGCAAGGTGGCCTTTAGCCCCACCTGTTTAAGATCTACTGATTGCATAATTTTCACCACTATGCAGAAACTGTTAGAATGCGAGTATAATGCATCTCCAACACAATTACCCGTAGCGCACTATGTCACACATAGCAACAAACGCCCTCAGGCTGAAACCCGCCTATCTGCCGCTACTCCTGTGCCTGCTGTCCGGCTGCGCCAGCGAGGGCGGGCGCAAACTGCCCGGTGTCTATCGCATTGACATACAACAGGGCAATGTCATCCAGCAGACGATGTTGCTCAGGCTAAAGCCGGGGATGGACAAAAATCAGGTGCGCTTCATCATGGGCACGCCGGCAATCATTGACCCGTTCCACGACAACCGCTGGGAATACATCTACAGTTTGTCCAGAGGCGGCGAGACCCGCCAACAACGGCATTTGATCCTGCATTTTGAAGACGAACAACTGGCTTATGTTGAAGGCGATGTCACACCGGGCCAAGACGACATGCAAGACCCCGGCAAACAAACCCGGACAGTAGATGTGCCGCTGGAGAAATCTCGCAAGAAAGGATTTTTCCGCAATGTGTTCAACACCATCACGGGCAACGACGGACGCCCCCGCCCATCCGATGGCAGCGACCCGCCGCTTGACATGCCCCTGCCCGACGAGGTGAACCCGAACCCAAACCCGAACCCGACACCACAACCGACAGAGACACCACAGTAGCGGCGGCACCTGCAAGCGGACTACGATTTATTTACCCCTGTTTTGCGCCCGGTTACGCCGGGCCTGTTTCGGATCAGCCTGCACCGGCACATAGATCTCAATCCGATCACCCGCCTCAACCGGCGTATCCAAATCAATCAGCTTGCCGTACATCCCTATCCGGTTACGCGCCAAATCAATCTCCGGGAATTGCTCCAACACACCGCTTTGTTCAATGATCCGCCCCGCACTACTCCCGGCGGCAGCCTCATGCCGACAAATATGCACGCCATTCGCATCCGCATAAACGATTTCCGTTATCACCCTGATCCGGCACCGTATATCGCAACCGCACGCCGACTGAACACATCCACCAGAGTACTATTCACCTGCTCATAAAACTTGTTCAACGCCAACGCCAGCATTTTGTTTTTGAATTCAAACTCCATACACAAGGTCGCCCTGCAATGTCCGTCCTGCAATTCATCAAACAACCAGTAACCCTCAAGGCGTTTAAACGGCCCCTCAAGCAGACTGAAATCAATACGCCTGTCAACCTGCATCCGGTTCTCCGTAGTCAGTGAATAATGTAACTTGCCCACCCCCAACACCAGAGTCGCGACCAGCCTGTGCGCCTCCCGCTCCCGCACCTCCGCGCTATTGCACCACGGAATAAACGCCGGATAGGCCTCAATGTCATTGACCAGCGCATACATCTCCCCCGCCTTGTAGGGCACAACTTTTGTCTTGTTGATCACACCCACGCTGCTATTGCTCCCACCGGCGTTTATTCAAAAATACCGATCGTTTCTTCCAGAAAGATCAACAACACCGCAATAGGCGCAACATACCGCACCGTAATCTGCCAGCACTTGTACGCCAACTCACTCATATTAAACTCATCAAAAGAAGATTTGCGCGACACCGCCCAAGCGGCAAAGATGGCAATAAACATCCCCCCCAGCGGCAACAGGATATTGACCGACAAAAACTCTACCAACTCAAAGAAAGTCATACCGCCAAAAGTCATACCCGACCACAGGTTAAGCGACAACAGAGAACCGAGGCCCAGAAACCAGGCCACCGCACCGGCATAAAGCGTCGCCCGCATTCTGGTAAACCTTTTTTTCTCCACCATCCAGGCCACCGCGGGTTCCAGTAACGACAGCGCGGAGGTCCAGGCGGCAAACAGCAATAACACAAAAAAGATGCTGCCGAACAAGGTGCCATAAGGCATCTGACCAAAGGCAATAGGCAAGGTCTTGAAGATCAACCCCGGCCCGCCCTCTTCCGGCGTCAGCCCGTAACTGAACATGATCGGAAAAATAGCCACACCCGCCAGCAGGGCGACCGTAGTATCCATCGCGGCGACGGTGAAAGTTGTCCGATGTATCGCAACCCGCTTTGGCAGATAGGAACCGTAAGTCATGATAGCCCCCATACCCAAACTCAGGCTAAAGAAGGCCTGCCCGAGGGCAATCAACACGGTCTCATGGTTGATGTTGCTAAAATCCGGTTGCAGCATATAGGCCATAGCGTCGGCAAAACCCTCGGTACTCAGGGCGTAGCCGCACATGATCAGCAACATCACAAACAGGGCCGGCATAAGATAGCGCACGGCTTTTTCCAGACCACTCTTCACACCGCGCGACACCACGAACACAACCATAACCATAAAGATGGTATGCCAGGCCAGTAAGCGTTCCGGATCGGAAACCAGATCGTTGAAAATAGTGCCGATCTCCTCCGCGTCCGACACAGTAAAAATACCGGACACGGCGCGAAACACATAGGCAAGCGTCCAGCCGCCGACAATACTGTAGAAGGTCAGGATAAAAAACCCGCCCAGCACCCCGGCAATCCCCAATATCCGCCAGTTTTTACTCTGTCCCTCCTCCGCCGCCAGGCTCGTCATCGTATTGATCGGACTTTGCCGACCACGCCGCCCCAGCATGATCTCCGACATCATAATCGGCACACCGACAAACAGGATACAGAGCAGATACAGCACAATAAACGCCGCCCCGCCGTTCTCGGCAGTGACATAAGGAAAACGCCAGATATTCCCGAGCCCGACCGCCGACCCGGTAGCGGCAAGAATAAAGGCCCAGCGGGAAGACCACTGACCGTGGATTGAAGTGCGTCTGGTAGCCATAAATGTTATCCTCCTTTCGGTTCCAGCCATTCTATTGGATTATCCTGAAATTACCAGCACGTGTAGCGGCTCAGTACTTATGAGACAAACTCAGCAATGTCCCCCCACCGGAGCCACTACGGGCTACGCCCTTGTGCCACCGGCTCCCCCTCAAGGGGGGAGCAATCATAGCTCCCCCCTTGAGGGGGAGCCAAAGGAGGCGAAGCCTGCTTTGGTG
>JBPCXW010000066.1:0-6389 GCA_051008185.1 Gammaproteobacteria bacterium | reverse complement strand
GTGAAGAGACAAAGAAGGCGTCAGCCTTCTTTGACATTGCTGGTGTTACTGCTCCCCCCTTGAGGGGGAGCCAAAGGAGGCGAAGCCTGCTTTGGTGGGGGGACCAATGCTAAACATCTCTATTGAGCGATTCATTTTACCCTTCACAATTTTTAGGTGAAATCGGATATCCATCAGGCTGCTCGCCAACATGTTGCATTAAATTAAAATTTGGTTTCGATATATGATATGCATATATTTTTTTATGTTCTGTTAACTTCAGACGAACTACAACATCACCGGAACGGGTACGCTCGGTATAGCCCCCTTGATTTATATTGATTAACTGATAACAAAACTCTTTGCCGTCTGCCTTTATTTTGAATGAGGATGAAAGCGTAATATACCCATATGTAGAATCGTCGTATAGCACTGCAGAATCTAGATTTGAGATGCTAATTGTGTGGCTTTCAACCAACACAGATACACTCGAACCTGACAAGTTAAATAACCGGACCGTGTATGGCTCAAAGCAGCCTACCAGCAAGCAAAGAACATTCCCGAGCAGCAGTATCAACAGAGATTTAGGTTTAATGTGTTGCATACAGTTTATCTTGACCTAACGGCCCCTCCATGAAATTTGCTTTCCCACTAACGATTGAAGTCCCTCTAGGGACACCTCTCCGCATAGATAGGGTAGTAAGCAGGATACATAAAACAGTTATTGAACGATTCATTTTATCCTTTCACATGTATCTGAGTCAGTACAAACTTTCACCCCGGAACAGATCGGCCGTTGTTTCACGCTCCCGTATAACAAAGCTGTCGCCGCCGGATAGCAGGATTTCCGCCGCCCGTGGGCGGCTGTTGTAATTGGAACTCATCACAAAACCATAAGCACCGGCGGAAAATACCGCCAGCACGGTGCCCTCCTGCAAACCCAGTTGCCGTTGCAGGCCGAGGAAATCACCGCTTTCGCATACCGGCCCGACGATATCCCATAGCTGTTGCCCGGTGTCAGACTGCACCACCGGCTCTATCTTTTGCCAGGCTTGATACAGGGCCGGGCGTAGCAGATCATTCATCGCCGCATCAACAATCGCAAAGTTGCCGCCGTTACCGGTCTTCAGGTATTCAACGGTGGTCAGCAACACACCGGCATTGCCGACCACCGAACGCCCCGGCTCCAGCAACACCTCGTACTGCGATGGTATTCGCTCCAGCAACAGCGCACCGAAATCCGCGATGGCGGGCGGCTCCTCGTCGGCATAGCTAATACCCAGACCGCCGCCCACATCAATATGCGCCACCTGTATGCCCTCGGCCTGTAGTTGCTCAAGCAACGCCAGTATCTTGTCCAGCGCATCGGCGTAGGGTTGCAGGCTGGTTATCTGTGAACCGATATGGCAATCAATCCCGATCGGGTTCAGGTGCGGCAGTTCGGCGGCACTGCGATACACCTGCAAGGCTTGATCCAGATCAATACCGAACTTGTTCTGCCGCTGCCCGGTCGCGATATAGGGATGAGTGCCGGGGTCCACATCCGGATTGACACGTATGGAAACCGGGGCCGTTACCGACAACTCCGCCGCCACGCTGTTGAGCCGTTGCAACTCGCCTGTTGATTCAACATTGAAACACTTGATGCCAACCTGCAAGGCCCGACGCATCTCCGCCGCAGTCTTTCCCACCCCGGAAAACACGATCTTCTCCGGCTTGCCGCCCGCCTCAAGCACCCGCTCCAGTTCGCCGCCGGAGACGATGTCAAAGCCCGATCCCAATTCAGCCAGCAGGTTCAGGATGGCGATATTGCTGTTGGCCTTTACCGCATAACAGATCAGATGCCCGGCCTCGCCCAGGGCTTGATCGTAGGCGTGCCACTGCTGTTCAATCGCGGTGCGGGAATAAACATACAACGGCGTGCCATAGCGCTCGGCGATGTCGGCCAAAGGCAGATCCTCGGCATACAGCAGGCCGTCAATAAAACGGAAGGTTTGCATCGGCGTATCAGATGTGACAGGATGTGTGGCAGGATAACGGCCCGATGGCCGCCGTCCGGTCAGGCAGATACAGATCACCCTTCTGGCCGCAAGCGGCCAGACCAAGCAACAGCAGGATGAAAAGATGTCTCATGCGTATTCTCCACTCAGGGTCAGGGGGGTACCGGAAGCCCCTGAAAGATGGGGATTATCTTCCGCAAGCCGGGGCGGGATGTCAAACAAAAATCGGCAAAATCACAATTCCGGCTTGAAATCGGTGTCGGGTGCCACCATAATACCCGACATCCCCCCGCAAGAAACCACAGCAGAGGATACAATACCCGTTATGAGCGACAAAATCTTTCATATATCAGACAGCAGTTTTGAACAAGATGTTTTAAATTCCGAGACCCCGGTGATGGTTGATTACTGGGCGGAATGGTGCGGCCCTTGCAAGATGATTGCCCCTATTCTGGATGAGGTCGCGGATGAGTATGGTGAGCGACTGAAAGTTGCTAAAATGAATGTTGATGAAAACCCCGAGACGGCGCGAAAATATGCGGTACGGGGTATCCCGGCATTGATGATATTCAAAGGCGGTGAAGTCATTGACACCAAGGTAGGGGCAATGTCAAAATCGCAACTGTCCGCTTTTATTGACAATGTGATTTAGGGAAATACCACAGATCCCCGACACAACTAATTGAAAATGTGAGAAAACCTACAATATGACCTGAAAAAGTTGTATAATTCCATCCTTGATTTATCGGAGTATATGCAGTAAAAATCCACTGGACGCAGGAAGAAGACCGTGCTAATTTTGGCATCATAACCTCTCTGGAAATAAACAGTTCCCAACGAGAACCCCGCAAATCCGGACAGGTTGTCTGCCACAGACACAGCCTGAAGTGTGTCCACCTTTTCCATCAAACCTTATAACTCAATCTACACCTATTACACCTATGAACCTTACAGAACTTAAACGACAACCCGCATCTGATCTGGTTTCCCTATCAGAATCCCTTGGACTTGACGGCCTGGCCCGTTCCCGCAAACAAGATGTCATCTTTGAAATCCTCAAGGCACATGCCAAAAAAGGAGAAGATATACACGGCGATGGAGTGCTGGAAATACTGCAAGACGGCTTCGGCTTTCTACGCTCTGCAGACAGTTCCTATCTCGCCGGGCCGGATGATATCTATGTCTCCCCCAGCCAGATAAGGCGCTTCAACCTGCGTACCGGCGACAATGTCTCCGGCAAGATCAGGCCGCCCAAAGACGGTGAGCGCTACTTCGCCTTGCTCAAGGTAAGTGAGATCAACTTTGAACCGCCGGAAAAAATCAAAAACAAAATCATCTTTGAAAACCTGACCCCGCTATTTGCAGAGGAACGCCTGAAACTGGAGGTCGGTAACGGCAGCACCGAAGACCTGACCCCGCGCATCATTGATTTGGTCGCCCCCATCGGCAGGGGGCAACGCGGCTTGATCGTATCGCCACCGAAGGCAGGCAAGACGATGATTCTGCAATCCATTGCCCACTCCATCACCAACAACCATCCCGAATGCCACCTGATAGTGCTACTGATAGATGAGCGACCGGAGGAAGTAACGGAGATGCAACGCTCGGTACGCGGCGAGGTCATCTCCAGCACCTTTGACGAACCCGCCACGCGTCATGTGCAGGTGGCGGACATGGCGATAGAACACGCCAAAAGACTGGCCGAGCATAAAACCGATGTAGTCATCCTGCTGGATTCCATCACCCGTCTGGCACGCGCCTATAACACGGTGGTACCGGCCTCCGGCAAGGTGCTCACCGGCGGCGTGGATGCCAATGCCCTGCAAAAGCCCAAACGTTTTTTCGGGGCGGCCCGGAATATAGAGGAAGGCGGCAGTCTGACCATCATCGCCACCGCACTGATTGACACCGGCTCGCGTATGGACGAAGTCATTTATGAGGAATTCAAGGGCACCGGCAATATGGAATTGCATCTGGACAGGGAGATCGCCGAAAAACGTATTTACCCCGCCATCTTCATCAACCGCTCCGGTACACGCCGGGAAGAACTGCTAACCGATGCGGAAGAATTACAGAAGGTGCGGATACTGCGCAAACTGTTGCATCCGATGGAGCCCGTCGCCGCAATGGAGTTTTTGCTGGAACGTCTGAAGGCCACCAAAAACAACGCCAGCTTCTTTGACGCAATGAAAAAAGGCTGATACCGCGCAAACTACGGATAAAAAAAACCCGCCCCTGTTCAGGAGGCGGGTTTTTTTACAGAAGCACCAGACGATCTTACATCATACCGCCCATGCCACCCATGTCAGGCGGCATACCCGGCGGGGCTTCCTCTTTCGGCAACTCGGCCACCATGGCCTCGGTAGTCAGTAACAAACCGGCAACCGAGGCGGCGTTTTGCAACGCAAAACGGGTCACCTTGGTCGGGTCCAGAATACCCATCCCGATCATGTCACCGAACTCACCGGTAGCGGCGTTGTAACCGTGGTTACCGCCACCCTCGGCCACCTGATTCAGGATGACAGAGGCTTCCTCACCGGCATTGGTCACGATCTGACGCAACGGCTCTTCCAGAGCACGAACCAGAATAGAAATCCCGGTCTGCTGATCGTCATTCTTGCCCTTGGTCTTGCCCACCGCCGCCTGGGCGCGAATCAACGCGACCCCGCCGCCGGGTACCACACCCTCTTGCACCGCGGCGCGGGTGGAATGCAAGGCATCCTCAACGCGGGCCTTCTTCTCTTTCATCTCAACCTCTGTCGCCGCACCGACCTTGATCACCGCAACACCGCCGGCCAGTTTGGCCACACGCTCTTGCAGTTTTTCGCGATCGTAATCCGAAGTGGATTCCTCAATCTGCGCACGGATTTGCTTCACACGGCCTTCAATGTCGGCGGTTTTACCGGCACCGTCAATGATGGTCGTGTTCTCCTTGGTGATTTGGACACGCTTGGTGCCGCCCAGATCTTCCAGAGTAGCCTTCTCCAGTGACAGACCGACTTCCTCGGAGACTACCGTCCCACCGGTCAGGATAGCGATATCTTCCAGCATCGCCTTGCGACGATCACCAAACCCCGGTGCCTTGACCGCAGCGACCTTGACGATACCGCGCATATTATTCACCACCAGAGTAGCCAGCGCCTCACCTTCAATGTCTTCGGCGATAATCAGCAACGACTTACCGGACTTGGCGACACCCTCCAGCACCGGCAACAGCTCACGCACATTGGAGATCTTCTTGTCGTGCAACAGCACATACGGTGCTTCCAACTCAACACTCATCGTGTCCTGATTGTTGATGAAGTAGGGCGACAGA
Source organism: Gammaproteobacteria bacterium (assembly GCA_051008185.1). Lineage (GTDB taxonomy): Bacteria > Pseudomonadota > Gammaproteobacteria > Eutrophobiales > Eutrophobiaceae > CAXMWX01. The sequence goes on along the minus strand of JBPCXW010000066.1, from coordinate 1,094 downwards.
TAACCGCGATCAAACTGCATTCCTTCAACCACATCCAGTTCGTTGTCCAGCCCTGAGCCTTCTTCAACGGTGATCACACCTTCCTTACCGACCTTGTCCATCGCGTCCGCGATATTCTTGCCGATGTCTTCATCCGAGTTAGCGGAAATAGTACCGACCTGCGCAATCGCCTTGCTGTCTTCACACGGCTTGGAGATCTTTTCCAGTTCGGCCACCGCGGTGGTCACGGCCACATCAACACCGCGTTTGACATCCATCGGGCTGTGACCGGCGGCAACCGCCTTCAGGCCTTCACGCACGATGGCTTGTGCCAGAACGGTGGCGGTAGTGGTGCCATCGCCGGCGACATCAGAGGTCTTGGAAGCAACTTCCTTGACCATCTGTGCGCCCATGTTTTCAAACTTGTCTTCCAGTTCAATCTCTTTCGCGACTGAGACACCATCTTTGGTTACGGTAGGTGCGCCAAAACTTTTTTCCAGTACAACATTACGGCCCTTGGGCCCCAATGTCTGTTTGACGGCATTTGCGAGGGTATTGATACCTTTCACCATACGGGAACGGGCATCATCACCAAATCTTACTTCTTTAGCACTCATTGTTTTGCCTCCTGATTTATTCTATGACGCCCATGATGTCGTCTTCACGCATCACCAGCAGTTCTTCACCATCGACTTTCACCTCTGTGCCGGAATATTTCCCGAACAGGATCCTGTCGCCTTGCTTCACATCCAGACCACGGACTTCGCCGTTGTCCAGCAATTTACCGTTACCTGCGGCAACGACCTCGCCCTGCACGGGTTTCTCCGCCGCACTGTCGGGGATAACAATGCCGCCCGGGGAGGTCTTTTCTTCCTCCAGCCGACGCACAATCACCCGATCATGTAAGGGACGTATTTTCATAATGACAACCTCCTGATTTACTAACTAATTGATTTATATGGATAAGTTTGTGGTTATTAGCACTCTTGCCGAGTGAGTGCTAACAATATAAGGGCATTCTTGCGGATGTCAAGCCTGTGTAGCAAAGCAGTGTGTGAGACAAACTCAGCAATGTCCCCCCACCGGAGCCACTACGGGCTACGCCCTTGTGCCAC
>JBPCXW010000065.1:0-2863 GCA_051008185.1 Gammaproteobacteria bacterium | reverse complement strand
CAAGGGGGGAGCAATAACACCGGCACGAATAGCTCCCCCCTTGAGGGGGAGCCGGTGGCACAAGGGCGTAGCCCGTAGTGGCTCCGGTGGGGGGACATTGCTGATAAAGGAAAAACTTACCCGGTCTGTGTTAGGATTTCTTTTTATCTCTGCATTATCTGTCAATCATGATTATTGAACTCGCCAAACAACTGATCGCCCGTGCCTCGGTCACGCCGGAGGACGCGGGTTGCCAGCAACTGATCGCCGAACAGCTTGAGGCCTGTGGCTTCACCGCAAACCTGATGCGCTTTGAGGAGGTTGATAATGTCTGGCTCACGCACGGTCAGGGTAGCCCGGTATTGACCTTTCTCGGCCATACCGATGTGGTGCCGGCGGGGCCGCTTGATGAATGGCAAGGCGAGCCTTTTCAGCCGCAGGAGCGTGACGGGATGTTATACGGACGCGGGGCGGCCGACATGAAAGGCAGCGTGGCGGCAATGACCGTCGCTATGCAACGCTTTGTTACCGCACATCCGCAACATAAGGGCACCTTGTCCATGTTACTGACCAGTGACGAGGAGGGACGCGCCACTAACGGCACCAGACGGGTGGTGGAACACTTGCAGGAGAACAATCTGCAGATTGATTGGTGTCTGGTCGGTGAGCCTTCCAGTCAGGAGCATCTGGGTGATGTGATCAAAGTCGGCCGACGCGGTTCCCTGCGTGGCCAACTCATCGTGCGGGGCAAGCAGGGCCATACGGCCTACCCGCAACTGGCCGACAATCCGGTGCATCGTCTGGCCCCCGCGTTGCTGGATCTGACGCAGATTCAGGATGAAGGTGATGAACATTACCCGCCCGGCAGTTTGCAGGTGTCCAATATCCATGCCGGTACCGGTGCCGGTAATGTGATCCCCGGCTCGGTTGAGGTGGATTTCAATATGCGTTTCTCGCCGCAATGGACGGAGACCGGGCTAAAGAAGGAAATCACTGCGATACTGGAACGACACCGGCTTGATTATCAATGCCACTGGCAACAACCCGTCGCCCAACCCTTTTTGACCCCCGGTGGTAAGTTGCTGGATGCGGTCAGGGGCGCGATCAAACAGGTCTGCGGTATTGATGCGACAAGCTCAACCGCCGGCGGCACCTCCGATGGTCGCTTTATCGCGCCTACCGGTGCCGAGGTGGTGGAACTGGGCCCGCTGAACGCGACCATTCATCAGGTGAATGAATGTGTCAGTAGTGCCGACTTGCAGGCCCTCGGTAAGATCTACGAGGCCATCCTGACCAAGTTACTGACCGATTAACCCGCCGCCGCTTCCTCAAATTGCTCTTCCTCGGTGGAACCGGCCAGGGCAGTGACGGATGACTGGCCGCCCTGTATGACGGTAGTCACGGCATCAAAATACCCGGCCCCGACTTCCTGCTGGTGGCTGGCAAAGGTATAACCCCGATCAGCCGCAGCGAACTCAGGCTCCTGCACCATCTCCACATACGCAGTCATGCCCTTCGCCACATAGTTGCTTGCCAAATCAAACATGTTGTACCACATGTTATGAATACCGGCGAGGGTGATGAACTGATACTTGTATCCCATCGCACCCAGTTCGCGCTGGAACTTGGCGATGGTCGCGTCGTCCAGATTCTTTTTCCAGTTAAACGACGGTGAGCAGTTATAAGCCAGCAACTGCTCGGGGTGTGCCTTTCTGATCGCCTCGGCAAACCGTTTGGCCTCGTCCAGATCCGGCACCGCCGTCTCGCACCAGAGCAAATCGGCATAAGGCGCATAAGACAGACCACGATCAATCGCCTGATCCAGCCCCGCCCTGGTGGTGTAGAACCCCTCGGCGGTACGCTCGCCGGTAACGAACTGCTTGTCCCTGTCATCCACATCCGAGGTCAGCAGATTGGCGGCATTGGCATCAGTCCTGGCCAGGACAATCGTCGGGACACCCATGATATCCGCCGCCAGACGGGCGGCGGTCAGTTTTTGCACCGCTTCCTGCGTCGGCACCAACACCTTCCCGCCCATGTGGCCGCATTTTTTCACCGATGCCAGCTGGTCTTCAAAATGCACACCGGCCGCACCGGCCTCAATCATGCCTTTCATCAACTCAAAGGCATTCAATACGCCGCCGAAACCGGCCTCGGCATCGGCTATGATCGGTGCAAAGAAATCAATATCGCCGTCGCCTTTGGAACACTGGATCTCGTCAGCACGTTTGAAGGCATTGTTGATACGACGCACCATGGTCGGAACGGAATCCACCGCATACAGGGACTGATCAGGGTACATGGTCTCGGAGGTATTGCCGTCTGCGGCGACCTGCCAGCCGGAGAGATAAATCGCCTTCACACCGGCCTTCACCTGTTGCACCGCCTGCCCGCCGGTCACGGCACCCAGACAATTGATATAATCGCCCTTGCTCACCAGCTCCCACAGCCTTTCGGCACCGCGCCTGGCCAGTGTGTGTTCAATCTGCACCGTACCGCGTAATTTCACCACATCGGCGGCACTATAATCACGCTGCACATTCTTCCAGCGCGGGTTCTTTTTCCAGTCTTCTTCCAGCTGTTTGATAGTTGCTTTGGCACCCATGTTGTTTCTCCCCTACAAATTCAGTTGATTTAGACAGACTCAGCCCAGCAGCCCCCGCGGCCTTTCAAGACTAAACCAGCAATTTTACGCTGCACTGCATCATTTGGCAAGCCCGTGTAGCGGATTAGTCTTATGAGGCAAATCAGCAATGGCCCCCCACCGGAGCCACTACGGGCTACGCCCTTGTGCCACCGGCTCCCCCTCAAGGGGGGAGCTATTCGTGCCGGTGTTATTGCTCCCCCCTTGAGGGGGAGCCAAAGGAGGCGAAGCCTGCTTTGG
>JBPCXW010000064.1:0-9612 GCA_051008185.1 Gammaproteobacteria bacterium | reverse complement strand
GGATAATCACCAGCCCGAAGGTCAGGTTGGCAAGTACATGATTGGTGAGAAATCGCCTGAAAAAATTCATGCTCAAGGATTTTGGCTGATGGCCTGCCCATCCTGCAAATTGAATTGTCCGGCCGTTATCAGCAGGGTATCCAAAGGCAGATCCACCGCGCTTGCCCGACCCTGTTGCGCGTCACCGATGATATGAAAATACGCCCGGCCATCCACATAAGTAAAGACACCGAAGTCATTTTCCCGGCGCACCAGCAACTTGCCGGGGATGTGAGGACGATTATCCTGCCAGACCAATTTGCCTGCGGCACCGGGCAGGGCCGACTTGTCCTCAAACAGCAATCTGACTTCGCGATTACGGGTAACGGTATTGACGGCGGGCACAACCGTTCTCAATACCAGTGGATAACTTCCGGTGGCATCTTCAAAAAACAATTCCTTGATGGCGTCCAGTTGCCCGGTATCCTGAACAGATACATAGGCTGACAGTTCCAGTTGCTCAATGTCTATCAGTTCCAGTACCGCTGTACCTCTTTTCACAAACTCACCCTCGGCATTCACGCGGCTTGTTATCACCGCATGCAGAGGGCTGGTGATCTTGCACCGTTCAATATCGGCATCGGTGCGGCGTAACTGCGCTGCGGCACCGCGAAGGTCGGCCTCTACTACCGCCAGTTCTGATGCGCGTTCATCCAGCAGTTCTTCCGCCACCGTTTGTTGCTTGATGAGTTTCTCGGCACGTTGCAGACGTTTGCGCGCCAACTCAGTACGCGCATCCAGTGACGCAATACGGGCCTGCACTTCCTCGCGCATCAATACATAATCGGTACAATCCAGCCGCGCCAGCAACGCGCCTTTTTTCACCACATCACCTACCTGTACCGGAATGGATTTGATGATCGCATCTATCTCGGTGGATACCGAGGTTTCGTTCAGGCTGATAACCGTCGCCGCCGCCGTCTTCTGCGGATAAACCGCTATGTCGGACAGCGGTGCGACGCTGACACGGACACCGTCCTCGGCTACGCCGGGGAATGCGCTTAGTATCAGGGAGGCAGAAAGAGCGAATATCGCTTTTAGTCGCTGTTGAGATGACATTGGGTTGGTTCCTGGGAAGACCTTTACTGTTGCTGTCGGGGATTATAACACTTCGGGGGGTTACTGGAAATATAGATTCCAGTCATCCCCGGCTTTGCTTGAACGGTTGTATCAGCAGACTCAATATATTGATGGTGGCACGCCCATGATATTCCGTCAGCCCTATTTGCATAGCCTGATGGCCGGCGTCGGGCTGCGCCTTGTAGGTGCCGAAGAGGCGATCCCAAAAGGAAAAATTGAAACCGAAATTGCTGTCCGTTTCCCGTCTGATCACGGAATGATGTACCCGGTGCATATCCGGGGTTACGATCAGGATACGCAACAGGCGATCAAGTGCGGCATTGAACTTCACATTGCCGTGATTGAACAGGGAAGTGGCATTCAGGATCACCTCAAAAATAATCACCGCCGCAACGGGCGCACCGATCAGTAACACCGCCCCCATCTTGATCAACATGGACAACAGAATCTCCAGAGGATGAAAACGTACCCCGGTACTGACATCAAACCCCTCATCACTGTGATGCACCCGGTGCATACGCCAGCACCAGGGCACGATGTGAAAAAGCAGATGCTGGGTATAGACGACCAAGTCCAGCAACACAAACGCCAGCACAATGTGCAACCAGCGCGGCAGATCAAACAGGTACAACAGACCGGCCGGATGTTGCTCCAGACGCACGGCCACCGCAACGGCGGCCACACCCGGTAGTAGCCGCAGCAACACCGTATTGATGGCGGCCAGCAACAGGTTACTGACAAACCGCTGTTTGTGGCGTAGCGTCAATCGGCGTCTCGGCGCAACCCGCTCCCAGACGAACATCGCCAGAAAGATCAGGCAAAAACACCCCAGACGCACGATCGGCTCTTGGTTCAGCAACCAATTCATGAGAACATTAGACAATAAAACCCTTGCCATTCATACCCATAACGGAAACAGATAATGCCCAAACAAACCAGAGCCGCATTTCCCGCGCTACGCCTGCGGCGCATGCGTGAGCATGATTTCAGCCGCCGACTGTTGCGCGAGACCGTGCTGACCCCGGATGATTTGATTTACCCCGCTTTTTTGCTGGACGGATCGCAGCAGCGGGAGGCCGTCAAGTCCATGCCGGGGATTGAACGCCTGAGCCTGGACCTGTTCATTGAGCAGGCCAAACTCATTCGGGATCTGGGGATCCCGGCGGTCGCCCTGTTCCCGGTGGTAGCGGCGGCAAAGAAGAATGATCAGGCCACCGAGTCCTGCAACCCCGACGGCCTGATCCAGACCGCCGCCGCCGCCCTCAAGGACGCCGTACCGGAACTGGGCCTGATCGCCGATGTGGCACTGGACCCATTCACCAGCCACGGCCACGACGGCCTGCTTGATGACAACGGCTATGTCGCCAATGACATCACTCTGGAGGTATTGGTGAAACAAGCCCTGTCACAGGCGAAAGCCGGGATAGATATTGTCGCCCCCTCCGACATGATGGATGGTCGTGTCGGTGCCATCCGTCAGGCACTGGAGCAGGAAGGCCATGTGAACACTCGCATACTGGCCTATTCGGCCAAGTATGCCTCGGCCTTTTACGGACCTTTTCGCGATGCCGTCGGCTCGGCAGACAATCTGGGTGCGGGCGGCAAGGAAACCTATCAGATGGATCCGGCCAACACCGACGAGGCTCTGCGTGAAACGGCACTGGACATTCAGGAAGGGGCTGACATGGTGATGGTCAAACCCGGCCTGCCGTATCTTGATATCGTACGACGGATCAAACAAACATTCGGCATGCCCACTTTTGTTTATCAGGTCAGCGGTGAATACAGCATGCTCAAGGCCGCCGCCGCTAACGGCTGGCTGGACGAACGCAAGGCCGTGCTGGAAACCCTGATCGCCTGCAAGCGGGCGGGGGCCAACGGGGTGCTGAGCTACCACGCAATACAGGCGGCCAAGTGGCTTGCGGAAAACAATGCCTGACAAACCGGGCCTGACATCAGCCCTGTCGGTCGCCATCGTCCTGCTCGCAACCCTTGCCGTTACGATCAACACGGCATCGGGAGTTGAAGTTGAGGAGGAGGTTATTGTCACGGGCAGTCAGCACGGCTTGCCCGGGGAGAAGCTCCGCTCCGTGTTCGGCTTTGACAAGTCACTGCTGGAGATACCGCGTTCCGCCTCCAGCATCAGTGAAGAGGTGCTGGAACGTTTCGGCATCTATGATATTGATGAACTACTCGCCCTGGTGCCGGGGACATTCACCCAATCCGCCTTTGGTGCCGCCGGCGGGCCGGATGTGCGGGGCACAACGGGCGAGACCTATTTTCGCGGGGTGCGCCGTCTTGATAATCCGAGCAACTATCCGACACCGCTTGGCGCGGCCGGCCGGATTGATATTGTGCGCGGGCCGGCATCACCGATTTATGGCCCGTCAAAGATCGGCGGTTACCTGAACCTGACCCCCAAGTCCGCCCGAGTTGAGGCGACCGGGGCCTTCATCCCCGAGACCACCGGGGCACTGTCCTACAACTTCGGTAGTTGGGACAAGTCCATCGTGACCGCCGAGATAGGCGGCCCGGCCGGCATCGGTGGCCGTGATGCGGGCTACTATCTCTATACCGAGTTAGAGAACTCGGGCAGTTATTACAACTACACCGAGACCGATCAGTATCTGTTGCAAGGTGCCTGGGACATGGATCTGTCAGACAACATTCAAATACAACTTGGCGGGATGTGGCACGACCATGTCGGCAATGAAAATGCCGGCTGGAATCGCGTCACTCAGGATCTGATTGACCACGGCACCTACACAACCGGCGAGGCAAAACCGCTGGACACAAACGGCGATGGCCGGGTGTCTCATCAGGAATATGATACGGACAATGACGGCTTTTCTGATTTTGACCGATTCCGCGACGGCGTATTGATCCCCGGCTCTGCCGAGACTTATGCCGAATTGGAGGCGGAGGTCGGTGATCTGTCGGCATTGAATCTGGTCAATCCCGGTAGCACGACCATTGACGGCAGCACCGTGCTGGTGGAACCGGAGGATCTGCAAAAAACCGAGGTACTCACCTTGTACTTTGATCTGGTCGGCACGGTCGGCAACGGCTGGGAATGGAAGAACCAGTTTTTCTATGAGCAATATGACCACCTCACTGAAGACAACTACGGCTACTCCCGATTGCATAACAGCTGGGTGATAGAAGACAAACTGGTGCTGGCAAAAACCTTCTCCCTGACTGATCTCACTGCCTCAATCCAGCTGTCCCCGTCAATCCGTCACACGAATTTTGAAAACGCGGATGATCTGACCAATGAGCACTTTGATCGCCGCGACCTGACCCGACCGCCAAGCGCACTGAGCCGACGGCTACTGGCGACACAGAGCGACAAAGACTATACCTCATACTACATCGGTGACTACACCGACTTCGGCTTTGCAGCAATGGCGGATATTGTCTGGGAAAACGGCTTCAATGCCCTGCTCGGCGTTCGCTACGACACGATTTCGATGCAAAGCAGACAACCCGCCGACAAGTTGCTGTTTGCCTCCGCCGATAATCTCTGCGTGCCACCGGGCGACTGTGCCATGCTCACGGCGGACGGCAATGTGGATGGGTTTTCCTGGACTGTGTCTCTCAGCTACGCAACGGCCATCGGTCTGATCCCTTACATCACCGCATCAAGGCAATCCACGATGATCACCGGGCAAGGTGCCGAGGTGTCGGTGGGCAACGTGCTGTCGGGGGGTGTCTTTGATCAATCCGAATTGCTGGAGGCCGGCCTGAAGGGCAACCTGCTGGACGAGCGTTTGTATTTTGCACTGGCCTTTTATCGGCAAGAACGTACCGACTTCTCCGCCCAGTCAATCGTGACCAATCAGGCCAGCGAAACGGAAGGTGTTGAGTTTGAGTTACGCTGGGCGGTCAATGACAAACTGCTACTGACCGCAGGTTACTCCCATATTGAAGTGACCAACCTCGCCACCGAACAGAACGGTCACCGGTTCAGTTTCATCGGTTGCGATGATCTGCCGAACATACCTTGTCACCTGCTGTACGGCGGGACGATCAACGGTAATGTCAGCAACATCCCCTCCGGCTCCAGACGGGCGGGTGTACCGGAAGATATTTTTTCTGTTACGGGCACTTACAACTTCGGCAATGGCTTGATCATCAACGGCAGTGTCATCAACGTTGAGTCGGTTGCATCCGGCTATTCCAACAGCGTCACCCTGCCGGGCTATACCTTGTTGAATATGGGCATCTCCTACCGGACAAAACACTGGCTGTTCAGCATCAGCGGCAAAAACCTGACTGACGCGAGATATTTCCGCTCCAACTTCCCGAACCTGTTCGGCAGTGTCGTGGTGTTACCGGAACTGCCGCGTCACTACGGCGCAAGTTTGCAATACCGCTTCTAGTAGCCCGCCTACAGGCTGTAATACATATCAAACTCAACCGGATGCGTGGTCATGCGGAAGCGGGTCAGTTCGGCCATTTTCAGTTCCAGATAGGCATCAATCAAATCATCGCTGAACACACCACCGGCGGTAAGAAACGCCCGATCTTCATCCAGTGCTTCCAGCGCCTGATCCAGCGAATGACATACCGTCGGCAAACCTTTTTCCTCTTCCGGGGGAAGATCATACAAATCTTTTTCAAACGGCGGCCCCGGGTCCAGCTGATTTTGTATCCCGTCCAGCCCGGCCATCAACATCGCCGCAAAGGTAAAATACGGATTGCCGCAGGAATCAGGAAAACGTATCTCAATACGCCGCCCCTTGGCATCGGACACCCAGGGTATCCGACAGGAAGCGGAACGGTTACGGGCCGAGTATGCGAGGATCAGCGGCGCCTCAAAACCGGGCACCAGACGCTTGTAACTATTGGTAGCGGCATTGGCAAAGGCATTGATCGCCCTTGCATGCTTGAAGATACCACCGATGTAATGCAGGGCGGTATCAGACAGCCCGCCGTATTTGTCACCACTGAACAGGTTTGTCCCGCCCTTGGACAAGGACTGATGCACATGCATCCCGTTCCCGTTATCACCCACCAGAGGCTTGGGCATAAAGGTCACAGTCTTGCCGAAGGCATGGCCGACATTCTGTATGCAATACTTCATAATCAGTAGCTCATCGGCCTTGCGAGTCAGTGTATTGAACCGGGTACCGATCTCCGCCTGACCTGCGGTTGCGACCTCGTGGTGATGCACCTCCACTGCCACGCCCATCTCTTGCAGAACATTGCACATGGCGGAACGAATATCCTGCCCGGAATCAACCGGCGGCACCGGAAAGTAACCGCCCTTGGGGCCCGGCCGATGACCGATATTCTTTTCATCCATGATCCTGTCGCTGTTCCAGTGACCTTCCTCGGAATCCACTTCATAGAAGGCGCTATTCACATCATCGCTCCAGCGCACATCATCAAAGATGAAGAACTCGGGCTCAGGCCCGAAATAAGCCGCATCGGCGACCCCGGTGGAAACCAGATAGGCCTCGGCGCGCTTTGCCAGTGATCGGGGGCAACGCCCGTAGCCCTGCATGGTCGCAGGCTCCAGCACATCGCAACGAAGGTTGACGGTGGTATCGTCATAAAACGGATCCAGTACCGCCGATTCAGTATCCGGCATCAAGATCATGTCTGACTCGTTGATACCTTTCCAGCCAGCGATGGATGAACCATCAAACATCTTGCCGCTTTCAAAAATATCATCATCCAATGCCGACACCGGGATCGTGACATGTTGTTCTTTGCCTCTGGTATCAACGAAACGCAGATCCACAAACTCAGCCTCTTTTCCCTCGATCAACTCAAGGACTTTTTCTTTGGACATTTTAGGGTCTCCTCAAACAGGTAGGTTTTCAGGTGTATCGCAACGCAGTGTATATCAAACTTATCGGCGAGGCAACAAGTGTAGCGAATTCAGTACATTTGGGATATTTGCCATTAGGTAGCCCTGACCAGCATCATGCCCATTTCAGCGGGTTTTCAATCCTGATGAGGCGTGTGGTCGCTTGTTTTTGTGGTCCAGATACTCTGCTAGTCTGGCAATAACTTCTGTTTTGACCAGTGTCATGACTGTCCCTATCATTGTATAAGCCCTAGCAGACTTTTACGGAAGTAATTAAAGCTGGGGGATGCATTGTTATTAACATCCATGTGGGGGCTGATCTCTTCAGCCCACCGAGATTTTTCGGCACCAACAGCTTGCCTCCCTCTGGTCTTAAGGCTAGATACCCCCCCCTTATACACGGCGTTAGCTAGAAGCTCCCAAGTTCCGCAGATAGAATCGTTCTTGTAAGAATTCAAAACGCGATTCTTTGCTCTGGGGTAAGCTGCCTTGATAGCGGGAATATCGCCAAGAAGCCACGCCTCGCCCTCTTCAATTGCCAGACAAAATCGGACCTCAGGTCTTGGATTGCATTGATTCAACACACCAAGCAGTTCTTGAAGGAATTCATCTCGATCCTTCCTGTCAAGATCACACACCACCACAACTGCTTCCGAATAATTATCTGAATAGCCTGCATGAACATCTCCAAGACCCTGTAAAATCTTTGGTAGTCGCTGAAGTAGAATACGTTTTTTGGGATCTCCGGTAGTTTTGAGATTCTCCGGCGTACGACCCATTCCTCTATAGGGATACACCTTAAAAGTATGATCACTACCTATAATCTTGCCGATGAGCACATCAAGAACCCTTTTACCTGATTCGTCTTCCACAAATACTTTAAAGTGCATGCTATCACTCTGCGTCTAGGTAGTTGCTGTACCAAAGCCCGCCCAACGGCAAGTCTTGGTCCACCAAGCTGTTAACTGTAGGGTCATCGCTTGCACGGCGGATGGTGGAGAATCCGTCTTTACCCTTTTCAAGTATCCATACTTCTTCTGGCTCAAGTGCATCTACCAGATAAGGCTGATGTGTTGTGACAAATACCTGTGAACCGCCTTTTTCTCTAGAGGCGTGCTCCCGAAACTCAGACACCAATAGCTCAAGCAACTTGTGGTACAAACCATTCTCCGGCTCTTCAATACACAAAAAAGGTGGGGGGTCTGGGTCTTCAAGTAACAATAGATACGCAAACATCTTGAGTGTCCCATCCGACATTTGCTGAGCATAAAATGGATCCTTAAACCCCTTGTCATTGAAACTAAGTAGCAACCTTCCATCGTTAGATGTATCAGTATCAATCTGACTAATGCCGGGAATTCTTTTTGCTATTTTGTTGAGTATCTCCTTAAACCGTTTCGGGTAATCCCGTTTCATAAACTGAACAACATTGCCAAGGTTATCCCCATGCATGTTGAGATGTTTCTGTGGCCCCGCAAGCGGTAGCCCCCGTGCAGCATCAGGTGTGAAGTAACTAAGATACCATCCTTCTATAAAGCGACGAAATGCCGATACCTTCGGATGTTGCTTTAGAGACCCCAGAGTAGCGATGCCTGGCTTGCGTCTATCTTCTAGTTCAGCTGCGTTGTTAACATCGAATTTTCCAGCTTTTATCCAGTTGAGAAAATCTATACCACCATCTATTGGAACATCCGTTTTTTGCCCTTCACTTCCTTTCCAAGCAATGCCTATTCCATTTTCTAGGCCCAAGAAAATATACGTCGAGCGACTCCCTTGTACATCTCTATGTTGCAAGAGTACTTCAAAACTAACGAACGGTCGCTTATGTGAATCAATGTCTATATTAAGCGTATAAGACATAATGTCACTGCTTTCATCTTCTTTGTAAGAAATTTCACATTCAATTGGTCCTTCTGCACCATTCGATACTATCTTCTCATAACCGCCCCTTCCACGAGCATCGCACGCCTCTTCCACACCAGAACGCAAACAGTCCGCAAGGAAGCCAAAAGCATCAAATAGAGTACTCTTTCCCACTCCGTTCTTACCAATTACCGCCGTCATTGGTGTGAGCGGCTCTGTTATCGGATATCCAAATGTTACATCTCGTAACGTACGAAAGTTATTTATCCTAAATCCTACAATTCTAGCCATTACCTTCTCCACTCATCTTGTCGAACTTCAGTTCCAAACCTTGAACCATTTATTAGTCTAATACAATTGAATATGCAAATAACTATTGTTTACACTGGATCATTATGCTTTTTGTGTTCAACGAGCCATAAGTTACAAACGCCCCCTGATTATTAGCCGAACCAATACCAAAAGGAACTAGCTGACCTTCGCGATTGATTAGGTTATAGCCTTTTGTGCCACAAAGTTGACCAGCCTTCTCAAAGCAAACATTAATTCCTACGGCTGCACCATCGCAACTGATGCTATAACCTTCACTTCCATCTGAGAGGTAAATATTTTTGCTCGTTGCACAACCCGATGCGAAAATGATTAGTATTAATAAATAATGAGTAATATATTTCTTCATTTTTAATATTCCAGATTAAATTGTTCGCAGATTCTAATGGAATTTTCATCAAAATGCAAGAATTAGTCTTTCCAATATGAAATAAGATGAAAGTGCTGGAAAGCCCATCGCCAGTAACACTACTGGCGTGGTC
>JBPCXW010000063.1:0-3193 GCA_051008185.1 Gammaproteobacteria bacterium | reverse complement strand
ACGGACTATCGATCAAATGACATGTGCTTGCCTAACACCGTAGGCAAGTTGACCCGGCATTGCCGTATTCTTGGAGAATTCCCGAATGTTCTCACTCCGTTGGCTAACTGGCTGCCAACAGTCGGATTTTCTCGGCATCATCTCACCACGAATCGCTCATAAGTTTGCATAACCTATTGAAAAATAATTGTTTCTGTCGATTCGTACTACTTTCTGCGATTCACCTGGATTTTTTGGGTCAAATCTCACTCCGAATCGCTGCTCAGATTCATGTGCGCAGTCGGTAGGACGACAAAAATTGAAACAGAAGCCGGAAAAATCGCCGTTTCATGTCGCGCTAGAAATTTTTTCGATTTTTCTAAAATTTGTGTTGACTCTCGAATTGATTGAGACTATACAGAGAACAACATACCCGCCACGCCTCTCAACGATGCGCAACTGGCGGGTCTTTTTTGTCTAGTCCGACTCCTATTCAACAGCCGGTTTATGATTTCTCAAAACAGGTCGCTTGGCTTCAACAAAACGGCATGGCCAAGTCGAAACTGGTGCATGCCGAGCATATAATCCGGTTTGTTGGCCTCTATTGCCTCTCCGGAAAGCGGAAAATTTGGATTAAAAGAAGGGGAAACCGCCGTTTCATTGTGCGCTCAAGATTTTTTTTCGATTTTTTCAAAATTTGTGTTGACTCTCGAATCGATTGAGACCATATAGAGGACAACATACCCGCCACGCCTCTCAACGATGCGCAACTGGCGGGTCTTTCTTTGTCCAGCGCGATTCCTTGTCAAAAGCCAGTTTATGATCTCGCCGGACATGTCGCTAGGCTTCAACGACACTGCATGTCCAGGCCGGTAATTGGCGCATGCCGAGCATAAATTCCGGTATATTGACCTTTAGCGCCTCTCTGGATTGCGGCAAAACTGGACCAAATGCGGGAAAAACCACCATTTTATTTCGCTATTGACAATTTTTTGCGGTTCATTTAAAACTTACGTTGACTCTCGAATTGATTGAGGCTAGAAAGAGGCCAACATACCCGCCTCGCCTCTCAACGATGTGCAACAGGCGGGTCTTTTTTGTCTAGAACGATTCCATTTCAAAAGCCGGTTTATGATCTCGCTGAACAGGTCGATTGGCTTCAACGACACGGCATGTCCATATCGGACTTGGCACATGCCGAGCATAATCTCCGGTTCATCGGCTTCTACCGTCTCTCTGGATACTGGATTCCCTTTCAGTACCGCGACAACTCTCATTCCCATGATGACTTCAAGCCAAATACGGCATTTGACTTGGTTCTTGACCACTATTTCTTTGACCGGAAGTTGCGCGTTTTGATCATTGATGCCCTCGAACGCATCGAGGTTGCCGCCCGCTCAACCATATCGAACACGATGAGCGTTCAATTTGGACCGCACTCGTATCTTGACCCGAGTCGCTTCACCCAGAAGGATTTTGACCATAAGAAATTTTTGGAGCGCATTCTGTTTGAAACTGGTATCGAACCGCCAAACCGACATAAAAAAACAAACTTTATCCGCCACTATCTGAATAAATATGATCGCCCGACCGAACCGCCGAGTTGGATGGTCTTCGAGACGTTGCCCTTTGGAAGCGTGTCCTTCGTGTACCAGAAAATAGGCACCTCCCCGAAAAGAACAGTCGCTAATTCATTTGGCATATCGCAGGACCTGATGCAGTATTGGTTGCATGCGTCTTCGCATCTGAGGAACCTGTGTGCCCATCACAGCAGGATCTGGAACCGAGAATTTGGCATTGCGCCTAAGATCGCCAAAGGTGAAGGCCATTGCGTCGCTAAGCCAAAGCGTTTTTACTGGCATGCAGTCGCAATCCAAACAATGCTAAGAGCAATATCCAGCGAGACCCGTTGGGGAGGCAGACTCCAAGATCTCCTTTCAAGCCATCCCGGCATACCAATCGCTCACATGGGCTTTCCGAACGATTGGGCAAAACAAAGCTTCTGGTCGAACTAGTCAAACGTGAAAAATCCAGAAAGATTTTATGGACACAATTTTCCGGAAAATCTTGAATTTTTGCATGATTTCGGAGCGATTCGGCACCATCAAGATTTGCACCGGCAAATGTGCCAGATTTTCGAGAATTACCGCGGTGGAATGTGATCGCTTTCCGCCAATATCCAACGAATGTTGGCTTCTGTTCAGGTTCATTTGAGGCTGACAACCGAAATCAGCGAATATGCTAAGCTAAACCGCTTCCCTGTCCAGAAAACAGGGAAACAGGCAAATCTCGACAATCCATTGGAGAGGCATTTCGGTTGCCGGGCAAATGGCTTTTGTCCATGGCATCCTGCATCGCCCCAGTTTTATGAGGCCAAATCCGGTGAGAAGGAGTTACCTTGCGAGACTAGGCCGCTTTAATCTAATTCCGCGCAGCCTTGCGGCATACGGACTATAGAACATGTTAGCTCCGAATCGCCCCGAATGAGCTCGAAATTCCAAGCAATCAGGGAAATATTGCATAAACTGAAAGTTTCAAAAGCATTCGAGAGAGTTTGGCCACAGGTGCCCCACTTCTCCGAATATGCCGAACTTTGACCAATCCCGCCAACCTCCCTAAACAGGCCAAATCGGTCTGGGTAAATGGTCTATGTTCCGCGAAATTGCGAGCGAGCGTCTTTGCGCTTGACAGATTGCACATTATTGTATCACATATGAGGGCAAGCCAAACGGTCCTATCCTAAAAGTTAAGGAGCATGAGCCATGTCAAATCCATCGCCGCCTTACTATTTCAGGACTAATGGTGATACTTACCATTGGGAAAAATCGTGCAACTCTAACCACTATCCAGATCCTGCCTGGGAAAAAACACGAGTGCAGCCGAATTTGGAACAATGCAACGAGTGCAAATCCAAATAGCTGCTCCGTTTTCCCGCCCTGCAAGTATACAAATCACATTCAAACCTGTTGCGCTAAGCGAGCGAATTTGCTAATGTTGTTCAGAGAATCAGAGGAACGATGTCATGAAGTGTTTCAAGTTGATGATGGTAACCGTTTCCATATCGGCAACAATCGCTCTCGCTGGATGCGACGATGACTTAATAAATCGCGTTAACAGCCTGTTTTGCGATGAAAATCCTTCTGCGGCTGCGTGCAGGTACAATCTCGATTCCGAATCTGACGCCGAAGATCAAGACACGGAAATTGAATAGGCC
>JBPCXW010000062.1:0-11498 GCA_051008185.1 Gammaproteobacteria bacterium | reverse complement strand
GATGTGACGGGTGCGGTGGAGTTGCCGAGTGGTACGGAGATGGTGATGCCCGGCGATAACATCAAGCTGGTGGTGGATTTGATCAACCCGATAGCGATGGAAGAGGGTTTGCGTTTCGCTATCCGTGAGGGTGGCCGCACTGTGGGTGCGGGTGTCGTCAGCAAGATCATTGAATAAACAATACAAGAGGCACTTCGCGTTAGCGACAGGCTTGTTCCTGTCAGACGGAGTCCAACCCCTTTTTAACTATTAAGGTAAAAGGCCAGTAGCTCAATTGGCAGAGCAGCGGTCTCCAAAACCGCAGGTTGGGGGTTCGATTCCCTCCTGGCCTGCCAATGAGAGAGCAGATGCTGGTGCAAAGAGATATTTATAATTATATGAGTTCAGACACTGAGATCGCCGGTAGTAGCCTGGATGTAGTGAAGATCATTATTGCTGTGGCGATCATTATCGCTGCGGTGGTGCTCTACTATACCTATGAGGAACATTCCCAGTTACTGCGTGTTGCCGGGTTGTTGTTTGCCGTTGGTGTATCGGCCGGGATTTTTTTGCTGACAGAGCAGGGGCGTGTTTTCCGGGAGTTTTTCAACAGTGCCCAGATTGAAATCAGGAAGGTGGTATGGCCGACCCGGCAGGAAACGGTGCAGACAACGCGGCTGGTCATTCTCACCGTTATCGTGGCCGCGCTGTTTTTCTGGGGTCTGGATTGGATACTGGGCAAGTTTATACGTCTGGTAATCGGCGGATAAGGGGCCTGATGCTATGTCATTAAGATGGTATGTGGTGCAGGCTTATTCAGGTTACGAACAACAGGTGATGCAGACAATCAGGGACCGGGTTGAGCGGAGTGAATTACAGGATCAGTTCGGTGACATACTGGTGCCTACGGAAGAAGTTGTGGAAATGCGTGACGGTAAAAAACGCAAGAGTGAGAGAAAGTTTTTTCCGGGCTATGTGCTGGTGCAGATGGATATGAACGATGCGACTTGGCATTTGATCAAGGAGTCCCCGAGGGTATTGGGTTTTATAGGTGGGACATCGGATAACCCGTCGCCCATATCTGATAGCGAGGCGGACAATATCCTGCAGCGGATTGAGGAAGGCGTGGATAAGCCGCGGCCCAAGGTGCTGTTTGAGGCCGGTGAGGTGGTGCGTGTCACCGACGGTCCATTCACAGATTTTAATGGCGTAGTTGAAGAAGTGAATTATGAAAAGAGCCGGTTGCATGTATCGGTGACGATTTTCGGTCGTTCCACGCCGGTTGAGCTTGAGTTCACCCAGGTGGAAAAAGAGTAAGCGGTTTTACACCGGCTTACTGAAACATAATGTACCCGTAGGAGTATTGAAGTGGCGAAACAAATTGAAACTTATATCAAATTGCAGGTCCCCGCGGGGCAGGCTAACCCCAGCCCGCCGGTGGGGCCGGCTCTGGGTCAGCATGGGTTGAACATTATGGATTTTTGCAAGGAGTTCAATGCACAGACACAGGAAATGGAACAGGGCCTGCCGGTGCCGGTTGTGATTACAGTTTATAACGACAAAAGTTTTACCTTTGTCACCAAGACCACACCGGCCTCGTATTTGCTGAAAAAGGCGGCGGGTGTCAAGAGCGGCAGCAGCACACCGCATACGGACAAGGTCGGCAAGGTATCCCGTGCACAACTGGAAGAGATCGCCAAGACCAAAGATTCCGACCTGAGTGCCAACGATCTGGATGCGGCGGTACGTACCATCGCCGGCACGGCCCGCAGTATGGGCCTGGAAACAGAGGGCGTGTGACGATGACAAAACCATACAAACGCCGACAGGTCATGCTGGAGAAAGTAGAGCCCGACAAGCAGTATGCGCTTGGCGATGCGTTGAATCTCGTCAAGGAATGCGCCACGGCAAAGTTTGACGAGACCGTGGAGGTGGCGATCAATCTGGGCATTGATTCCCGCAAATCCGATCAGGTGGTGCGGGGTTCCACCGTTTTACCCGGCGGCACGGGTAAAACAGTACGGGTTGCCGTATTCGCCCAGGGCGGGCAGGCGGACGAGGCCAAACAGGCGGGTGCCGAGCATGTCGGCATGGATGATCTGGTGGAAAAGATACAAGGTGGTTTTACTGATTTTGAAGTGGTGATCGCCGCCCCTGACACGATGTCTCTGGTCAGCAAGCTGGGCAAGGTGCTGGGGCCGCGCGGCTTGATGCCGAACCCCAAGGTCGGCACCGTCACCGCGGATATCAAACAGGCGGTAAGCAACGCAAAGTCAGGTCAGGTGCAATATCGCACCGATAAAAACGGCATTATCCATTGCATCATCGGCAAGGCCTCGTTTGATGCGGATAAGTTGCGGGACAACCTGACCAGTTTGCTTGCCGATTTACATAAATTGAAACCCGGCGGCTCCAAGGGCGTCTATATGCGCAAGATTTCGCTTTCCAGCAGCATGGGGCCGGGCGTGGTTGTTGATCAGAGTACGTTATAAAACTTGGGGCGATAACCCCACACAGAACTTTGGGCTGGTGAATGGATACAGCAGCCGTCAAAGACCGTAGGCGTGACGGAGGTCACTTAATTGGCGTGATGCCTTATCAGGCGTCGGCCTGCGCAGACGGTGTAACCCGACACAGTTTTACTGAGGAAGGTCACCGTGACAATTAACCGGACACGGTCGCATGGATGCGAAAGCACAGTTGTTGTGGCTGTGTCCGCACGGTAACAGGAGGCAAAGTAGTGAGTCTTACATTAGAGCAGAAACAGGCAATTGTCAGTGAAGTCGCCGCAGTTGCGGAACAGGCCCCCACTGCCATCGCAGCCGAATACATCGGCCTGGATGTCGCCGAGATGACCGGTTTACGGCAATCAGCGCGTCAGGCCGGCGTGTATCTCAGGGTGGTTCGTAACACCCTGGCACGACGTGCCCTTGAGGGAACGAAATTCGACTGCATGCGGGAAAGGCTTGTCGGCCCGTTATTGCTGGCATTCTCCGGTGATGAGCCGGGGTCGGCAGCAAAGGTCATCCGTGACTTCGCCAGAGAGAATGACAAACTGGTAGTCAGGTTGGTGGCAATGGATGGCAAATTACTGGAAGCCGGTGATATTGAACGGCTGGCAACAATGCCTTCACTGGAGCAGGCCCGTGCCATGTTGCTTGGTCTCATGCAGGCGCCTCTGGGCAAATTCGTTCGGGTTCTGGCAGAACCGCAGGCGAAGTTTGTCCGGGTGCTGGCTGCAAAACGGGATCAGGGACAGGCTGCCTGATTTTCCTTCAACTTAGTAAAACGATTTAGAGAGGAGTATAAAAATGGCCGTATCAAGAGATGAAATTAAAGAAGCGTTGGGCAATATGCCGGTTATAGAACTGGTTGAGCTTATTTCCGAGCTGGAAGAGACCTGGGGCGTATCCGCCGCGGCTCCTGTTGCAATGGCTGCCGCCGCACCCGCCGATGGTGCTGCTGCCGCTGCCGCAGAGGAGAAGACCGAGTTCAATGTTGTGATGAGCAGTTTTGGTGACAACAAGGTTGCTGTGATCAAGGTTGTACGCACGGTAACCGGCATGGGTCTCAAGGAAGCAAAAGAGCTGGTGGAAAGTGCACCTTCCACGATCAAGGAAGCCGCCGCGAAAGACGAAGCTGAAGATATCAAGAAACAGCTTGAAGAAGCCGGCGCTGCTGTTGAGCTTAAATAAGGTATTCCCGCCCCTGCCCCGCTTGCTCGCGGGGCAGGTTGCGCGGGCGCATGGGCGGATTCTGCAATCGCCCCCGTCAGCATCCCGTTTGGGATGCGTTGCCGTATCATAATGAGGAATACAGATGACTTACTCCTATACTGAAAAGAAACGTATTAGAAAGGATTTTGGCAAGCGCCAAAGTGTTCTGGATGTGCCTGATTTGCTTGCCATGCAGATTAATTCCTACGAGCAGTTTCTGCAGACCGGCAGTGATCATAATGATGATGAAACGCGCAAAAAAACCGGTCTGCATGCCGCTTTCAAATCGGTATTCCCGATTGCGTCCTATTCCGGTAACGCGGTGCTTGACTATGACAGTTACAAACTCGGCACGCCTGCTTTTGATGTCAAGGAATGTCAGCTCAGGGGGCTGACTTATGCCGCCTCGTTGCGGGTTAAGGTACAACTGATTATCTATGACAAGGAGGCGGGCCTGAACAACAAGGTCATCAAGGACATCAAGGAGCAAGATGTGTATATGGGTGAAATGCCGCTTATGACCGAAACCGGTACTTTTGTGATCAACGGCACTGAGCGCGTTATAGTCTCCCAGTTGCATCGTTCCCCGGGTGTATTTTTTGAACACGACAAGGGCAAGACCCATTCATCCGGTAAACTGCTTTATTCAGCGCGGGTAATCCCCTATCGCGGTTCCTGGCTGGATTTTGAATTTGATCCGAAAGATATGTTGTATTGTCGCATTGACCGGCGGCGCAAGATCCCGGCCACTATTCTACTGCGCGCCCTGGGCTATTCCACCCAGCAGATACTGGATACTTTTTTTGATACCAATGTCTTTCGGGTGCAGGACAAAACCTTGCGGCTCAAGCTGGTGGCGGAGCGTCTGCGCGGTGAAACCGTCAATTTTGATATCGTTGACAAGAAAGGCAAGGTGCTGATTCAGGCTGACAGGCGCATCACCGCCCGGCATATTCGTGATATTGAAAAGGCCGGCCTGAAAGAGTTGCAGGTTCCGAATGAGTATCTGCTTGGCAAGGTGATTGCTCACGATATTTTTGATACTGAAACCGGTGAGATTCGGATTCATGCCAACACGGAAATTACCGAAGAGACCATCAAGGATTTGGTGGGCGACATCAATTTTGAATTTCAAACGCTATTCACCAATGATTTGGATCGCGGTTCTTTTGTTTCCGATACCCTGCGGGTTGATGCGACGACTTCACAGTTGGAGGCGCAATTTGAGATCTACCGCATGATGCGCCCCGGTGAACCGCCCACCAAAGATGCGGCGGAGAATTTATTCCATAACCTGTTCTTCAGTGCCAACCGTTACGATCTGTCAAATGTGGGCAGAATGAAATTCAACCGCCGTGTGGGACGGGAGCAGACAGAGGGCAACGGTATCCTGATTGACCCCTGCTATTTCATCAACCGTCATGAGCAGTCCCTGCAAGTCAAATCGGATAGGGATACCTTCCCCGTCTCGGACATTTACCCCGAATTGCGGTCGCTCCCGGCCCTGCAAGGCAAGGAGGACGAGGACAACATTGGTTGGGGCACTTTCAAGAATATGTTGAACAAGTGGGGTTCCGATATTGTTTATGTCATGCAGACTCTGGTTGATATCCGCAACGGTAAAGGTGTCATTGATGATATTGATCATCTGGGCAACCGGCGTGTCAGAAGCGTAGGTGAGATGGCGGAGAACCAGTTCCGTATCGGTCTGGTCAGGGTTGAACGGGCGGTAAAGGAGAGACTGAGCCTGGCCGAATCGGACGGATTGATGCCACAGGAGATCATCAACGCAAAACCTGTTTCAGCGGTGATCAAGGAATTTTTCGGTTCCAGTCAGTTGTCACAGTTTATGGATCAGAACAACCCCTTGTCCGAGGTGACTCACAAGCGCCGTATCTCGGCACTGGGCCCGGGCGGTTTGACCCGTGAGCGCGCCGGTTTTGAGGTGCGCGATGTGCATCCGACACACTATGGCCGTGTCTGCCCCATTGAGACCCCGGAAGGCCCCAACATCGGTCTGATCAACTCCCTGGCGGTTTATGCGCGCACCAATAATTACGGTTTTCTGGAGACACCGTATCGCAAGGTTGTGAACGGCAAGGTAACGAATAAAATTGAATACCTGTCCGCCATTGAGGAAGGTGATTATGTGATCGCTCAGGCCAATTCGGAACTGGACGGCAGGGGCAAGCTGGTGGATGAACTGGTGTCTTGCCGCACCGGCAACGAGTCTACCTTATCCACACCGGATCGGGTGGATTACATGGATGTCTCGCCGCGGCAGATCGTATCCGTAGCGGCATCCCTGATCCCGTTCCTGGAACATGATGACGCCAACCGCGCGCTAATGGGTTCAAATATGCAACGGCAGGCCGTGCCTACAATGAAGGCGGAAAAACCGTTGGTGGGAACCGGCATGGAGCGTACCGTGGCCATTGATTCCGGCGTAACTGTTGTGGCCCGGCGCGGTGGCATGGTGGATTCAGTTGATGCCGGTCGTATCGTAATCCGGGTCAATGACAAGGAAGTGACGGCAGGTGATCCGGGCGTGGATATCTACAACCTGACCAAATACACCCGCTCCAACCAGAACACCTGCATCAACCAGAGACCGCTGGTGAAACCAGGCGACAAGGTCGCCGTGAGTGATGTACTGGCGGATGGCCCGGCCACCGACATGGGTGAGTTGGCCCTCGGGCAGAACCTGATGGTGGCCTTCATGCCCTGGAACGGATACAACTTTGAGGATTCCATTCTGATCTCGGAACGTCTGGTACAGGAAGATCGTTATACAACAATCCATATTGAGGAGTTGACCTGTATCGCCCGCGACACCAAGTTGGGGTCGGAAGAGATCTCCGCCGATATACCGAATGTCAGTGAGCACGCCCTGAACAAACTGGATGAGTCCGGCATCGTGTTTATCGGTGCTGAGGTCAATGCCGGTGATATTCTGGTAGGCAAGGTCACGCCCAAGCGCGAGACCCAACTCACGCCGGAAGAAAAATTGCTACGGGCGATCTTTGGTGAAAAGGCCTCCGATGTAAAAGACACTTCCCTGCGCGTCCCTCCGAGCATGAACGGCACCGTGATTGATGTGCAGGTCTTCACCCGTGACGGTATTGATAAAGACACCCGCGCCCTGAAGATAGAGGAAACCGAGTTGAACCGGATACGCAAGGATCTGAACGATCAGCTACGCATTATGGAAGATGGCGTATATCAGCGGATTGAACGACACCTGATCGGCAAAATGGCAGGCGGCGGCCCCGGTTCCCTGAAGGCCAACAGTAAAATTACCCAGCAGTATTTGCAGGAAATTCCGCGGGAAAAATGGTTTTCCATTCGGATGAAAAGCGAAGACGCTACCCGCGTACTGGAACGAGCCCGGACGCGGTTGAAAAGTCTGAAGGAAGATTTTGACCAGCAGTTTGAAGAGAAACGCAGCAAGCTGACCAGCGGCGATGATCTGGCACCCGGCGTGCTGAAAATGGTCAAGGTGTATCTTGCCGTGAAACGCCGTATGCAACCGGGTGACAAGATTGCCGGCCGACACGGCAACAAGGGCGTGATTTCCAGCATTGTGCCGGTTGAGGATATGCCTTATCTGGAAGATGGTACGCCGGTAGATGTGGTACTGAACCCGCTGGGCGTGCCCTCACGTATGAATGTCGGGCAGGTGCTGGAAACCCACCTGGGTTGGGCCGCCAAGGGGCTGGGCAACAAGATCGGCCGTATGTTGCAGGCACAGAAAAATACCACCAAGCTACGCACCTTTCTGGGGAAGGTGTATAACGCCAGTGGTCGCAAAGAGGATCTGAAATCTCTATCCGATGCGGAGATAGTGGAACTGGCTCATAACCTGAAGCAGGGTGTGCCGATGTCCACACCGGTGTTTGATGGTGCCAGTGAAGAGGAGATCAAGGCTATGCTGGAACTGGCAGATATGGAACGGGATGGTCAAAGCCATTTATATGATGGCCGTACCGGTGATCAATTTGATCGCCGCATTACCGTGGGCTATATGTACATGCTGAAACTCAACCATCTGGTGGATGACAAGATGCATGCCCGTTCCACCGGCCCATACAGTCTGGTCACCCAGCAGCCGTTGGGCGGCAAGGCGCAGTTCGGCGGCCAGCGTTTCGGCGAAATGGAGGTCTGGGCACTGGAGGCCTATGGTGCTTCCTACACCTTGCAGGAAATGCTCACGGTCAAATCGGACGATGTGAATGGTCGCACCAAGATGTATAAAAACATTGTTGATGGCAACCACCACATGGAGGCCGGTATGCCTGAGTCATTCAATGTATTACTCAAGGAAATCCGCTCCCTGGCAATTGACATAGAACTGGACAACTGAGCTATGGGCGCATATCAGTCAGTGAACAAAACCACACCCTATTCCGGAGGTAGTGAGCTTTGAAAGACTTACTCAAAAATTTCCTGAAGCAACAGGGCAATACAGATGAATTTGATTGCATTGCCATCGGTCTGGCATCGCCTGAGAAGATACGTTCCTGGTCGTATGGTGAAGTAAAAAAACCGGAGACGATCAACTATCGTACCTTCAAGCCTGAACGAGACGGCTTGTTCTGTGCCAAGATCTTCGGTCCCACCAAAGATCATGAATGTTTGTGCGGCAAGTACAAACGCCTGAAACACCGCGGCACGGTGTGCGAGAAATGTGGGGTTGAGGTGACTCTGTCCAAGGTGCGCCGGGAGCGTATGGGGCATATTGAGTTGGCCAGCCCGGTCGCCCACATCTGGTATCTCAAATCATTGCCTTCCAGAATGGGGCTGTTGCTGGATATGACATTGCGCGAAATTGAGCGGGTGTTGTACTTTGAAGCCTATGTCGTGATTGAGCCGGGCATGACCCAGTTGGAACGCTGCCAGTTATTGACGGAGGAAAGTTATCTTGAGGCCCTGGAACAATACGGCGATGATTTTGAAGCCAAGATGGGTGCCGAGGCCATTCATAAATTGTTGCGTGGTATTGACCTTGATCTGGAAGTGAATGAACTGCGCGAGGAGATCCCGAACACCAATTCGGAGACGAAATTACGCAAACTGTCCAAACGCCTGAAGTTACTGGAGGCCTTCCAACGCTCCGGCAACAAGCCGCAGTGGATAGTAATGGAGGTATTGCCGGTGCTACCGCCCGAATTGCGGCCTCTGGTACCGCTGGATGGCGGCCGCTTTGCGACCTCTGATCTGAATGATTTGTACCGCCGCGTCATCAACCGTAACAACCGCCTGAAAAGGCTGCTGGATCTGAACGCCCCGGACATTATCGTGCGCAACGAAAAGCGCATGTTGCAGGAAGCCGTGGATGCCCTGCTGGACAACGGTCGCCGTGGCCGCGCCATTACCGGAACCAATAAGCTACCGCTGAAATCACTGGCGGACATGATCAAGGGCAAGCAGGGACGTTTCCGGCAGAATCTGCTGGGCAAGCGGGTGGATTATTCCGGCCGTTCCGTGATCGTGGTCGGGCCGACATTGAAACTGCATCAGTGCGGCTTGCCAAAGAAGATGGCGCTGGAATTATTCAAGCCGTTTATTTTCGGCAAGCTGGAACGCCGCGGACTGGTGACCACCATCAAGGCCGCAAAGAAACTGGTGGAGCGGGAAGGCCCCGAAGTCTGGGATATTCTGGAAGAAGTCATCCGCGAACATCCGGTGATGCTGAATCGCGCACCGACCCTGCACCGCTTGGGGATCCAGGCATTTGAGCCGGTGCTGATTGAAGGCAAGGCCATACAGTTGCATCCTTTGGTCTGCACAGCATTCAACGCCGACTTTGACGGAGACCAGATGGCCGTGCATGTCCCGTTGTCCGTGGAGGCGCAACTGGAAGCCCGCTCCCTGATGATGTCAACCAACAACATCCTGTCCCCGGCCAACGGCGAGCCGATCATCGTCCCGACGCAAGATGTGGTGCTGGGCCTGTACTATATGACCCGCGAGTCAGCCAACGCCAAGGGTTCCGGCAAAGGTTCCGGCAAGATATTCGCCGATGTGGATGAGGTGCATCGCGCCTATGAAGCCAATGCGGTAGGCATTCACGCCAAGGTGCATGTGCGGATCAAACACATTGGCGTCAATGAGGAAAATGAAGAAGTCATCACTACGGAACGGGTGCAGACCACAGTCGGCAGGGCCTTGTTGTCCAGAGGGCTGCCGGAGGGTATGTCGTTCTCGCTGGTGAATAAGCCGCTTGATAAAAAGGCCATTTCCCAACTCATCAATATCTGTTACCGACAGCAGGGTCTCAAGACCACGGTTATCTTCTCTGATCAGCTAATGTACACGGGGTTTCATTACTCCACCCGCGGCGGTGTATCTTTCGGGGTGGAAGACATGGAGATCCCGGTGGAAAAAGACGAGATTATAGAAGAGGCCGAGAAAGAAGTAGAGGCATTTCAGGGCCAATACACCTCGGGTTTGATCACCGATGGTGAACGCTATAACAAGGTGGTGGATATCTGGTCGCAAAACAATGAAAGGGTCGCCAAGGCCATGATGGAAAAACTGAGTATAGATATAGTGCGGGACCGGGACGGCAACGAGGTCTCCGAGCCATCGTTCAACTCCGTCTACATGATGGCCGATTCCGGCGCCCGCGGTTCCACCGCCCAGATCAGGCAGCTGGCCGGTATGCGCGGCCTGATGACAAAACCGGATGGTGCCATCATTGAGACGCCCATCACCGCGAACTTCCGCGAAGGTCTGGATGTCTTGCAATACTTCATCTCCACCCACGGCGCCCGCAAGGGCCTGACGGACACCGCATTGAAAACCGCCAACTCCGGTTACCTGACCCGGCGTCTGGTAGATGTGGCGCAGGACTTAGTGGTGGTTGAACATGATTGCGGTACCACAGAGGGCGTGGAAATGACCTCTATCATTGAAGGTGGCGATGTGGTTGAACATCTGGCCGAGCGCGTATTGGGCCGGGTACTGGTCAAAGACGCAGTGAAGCCTGCCACGGAAGAAGTGATCGTCCCGGCCGGTACCTTGCTGGACGAAAAATGGGTGGAAATACTGGATGAGCGCGGCGTGGATGAAGTGTATGTGCGCTCGGCCATCACCTGCAAGACCCGTTACGGTATCTGCGCCCTGTGTTACGGCCGTGATCTGGGGCGCGGACATCTGGTCAGCAAGGGCGAGGCCGTAGGCGTGGTCGCCGCCCAGTCTATCGGTGAGCCGGGCACTCAGCTGACCATGCGCACCTTCCATATCGGCGGCGCCGCCTCGCGGGCGGCGGCGGTCAGTGCGGTTGAAGTAAAGTACGGCGGCACCATTCGTCTGGACAATGTGAAGATACTTGATCAGGGGGATGGCAACAAGGTGGTGGTCTCCCGCTCCGGTGAGGTGTCATTGCTGGATGAAGTGGGACGCGAACGTGAGCGTTACAGACTTCCTTACGGCGCGGTATTGACCGTGGCGGATGGTGACAGCGTGGAGACCGGTGCCCGGATTGCCAGCTGGGATCCACATACCCATCCGGTTATCTCCGAGATGAGCGGCAAGGTGCAGTTCCACGGCATTGTAGAGGGCGTAACCATGCACAAACACAGGGATGAGATCACCGGCCTGACCGACACCGTGATCATGGACCCGAAGATGCGTCCCAGCAGTGCCAAGGATATGCGTCCGGCAGTGCATATGATAGATAACAAGGGTGAGGAACTGAAGATCCCGGATACGGATATTCCCGCCCACTACCCGTTACCCCCGAGGGCCGTTATCACTATTGAGGACGGCGCGCAGGTTAATGTCGGCGATGTTATCGCC
>JBPCXW010000061.1:0-5346 GCA_051008185.1 Gammaproteobacteria bacterium | reverse complement strand
GCCATAAGCCTGCTCGTATTCCCCTTTCTGATAGGCATAAACGCCCTTGCCGAAATCGGCCTGCGCCGATCCTGCCGCCAGCAGCAACGCGGTCAATAGTAATGTCTGATAATTATTTTTCATCGGTGGTAACTGAATGGTAACGGAACAGGGAATTGTTGCACGCTACGGGGTATAAGTAAAGACCCTGTAGCGGATCAGTACTGATGAGACAAACTCAGCAATGTCCCCCCACCGGAGCCACTACGGGCTACGCCCTTGTGCCACTGGCTCCCCCTCAAGGGGGGAGCTATCCGTGCTGGTGTTACTGCTCCCCCCTTGAGGGGGAGCCAAAGGAGGCGAAGCCTGCTTTGGTGGGGGGACCGATGCCGAGCCACCCTATTTACAATCTGCAACATCACCACTCACCCTGATTTTCCATTGACTGCCAAGGCTCCTGCGGTGCCAGTGCCTCGCCTTTTTGCAGTAACTCAACGGAAATGCCGTCGGGGGAGCGGACGAAGGCCATGTGGCCGTCACGCGGTGGGCGGTTGATCGTCACCCCGGCGTTATGCAGGTGCTCGCAGGTGGCGTAAATATCTTCTACCTGATAGGCCAGATGACCAAAATTGCGACCGCCGGTGTAGCTTTCGGGATCCCAGTTCCAGGTTAACTCAACCATTGGTGCCTTGTTTTTCCGGGCCGCCTTTGCATCATCCGGCGCGGCGAGAAAGACCAGAGTGAAACGCCCCTGCTCATGCTCCATCCGGCTGATCTCCTGCAGGCCCAGATGATCACAGTAAAAGGTGAGTGCGGTATCCAGATCCTTAACCCGCACCATTGTGTGTAGATACTGCATAGTCATATCCTCGTGTAGTAGGTGTTCTCTATTTTACCTGAAACCCCGTGCCTTATGAAACAGGGGCACATCTTTATCTTTGAAAAAAGGCACCAACACCATGCCCGCAATAAAGCCGCCGATGTGGGCAAACCACGCCACGCCGCCGCCCTCACCGCTGTCCATCGCAGAGCTGATCAGTTGCCACACAAACCAGAAAATCAATACCCAGCTTGCGGGTATCCGCACCATCTGCATGAAAAACCCCAGCGGGATCAACACCAGCACCCGCGCATGGGGATACAATAACAGGTAGGCACCCAACACCCCGGAGATCGCGCCGCTGGCACCGATCATCGGTATTTGCGAATCCGGGTTTTGCGCCACCTGACCGAACACCGCCACCACGCCGCAGATCAGATAGAAGATGACAAAACGGCGATGCCCCATCGCATCTTCTACATTGTTACCGAAGATCCACAGGTACAGCATATTGCCCGCCAGATGCATGAAGCCGCCGTGCAAAAACATGGAGGTGAAGATAGTCGCCACGGGCGGCAACACCGCCAGTTCCGGTGGCAAGGCTACTTTATCCAGCAACACCGCGGGGATTACGCCCAGGGCATAAATGATCATCTCGTTACCCTGCGGCCCCACAGAGGCCTGCCAGAAAAAGGCCAGCACGCAGGCGACGATGAAGGCAATCGTCAGTAGCGGAAAGATGTGCGTGGGGTTGTCGTCATGCAACGGGATCATCGGTGCTTATCCATCCTGTAAAAGTCTGTCGTGCGCTTGCCGGTATTTTGTCAGGGTATTGGCAATCACCTGTTCGGGCAGGTGCGGCCCCGGCGACTGTTTGTCCCAGTCCAAAGTTGCAAGGTAATCCCGCACATATTGTTTGTCAAAACTCGGCGGGCTGATGCCGGGGCGGTATTCGTCAGCCGGCCAGAAGCGGGAGGAGTCCGGTGTCAGCACCTCGTCTATCAGATACAGTTTGCCGGCGGCATCCGTGCCGAATTCAAACTTGGTGTCGGCAATGATAATACCTCTGGCCGCGGCATACGCCGCACCGGCCTGATAAATCGCGAGGCTGATGTCCCGCACTTGCCGGGCAAGATCGGTGCCGATCAGCTTGGCAGTCTGATCAAAATTGATGTTTGCATCATGCTCGCCGACCGCCGCCTTGGTGGAAGGCGTAAAGATCGGCTCCGGCAACTGCGCCGCCTGTTGCAGATCGCGGGGCAGTTTCACACCGCAGATCGCGCCGTCGGCCTGATAGTCTTCCCAGCCGGAGCCGATCAGGTAACCGCGCACGATCGCCTCCACGGGCAAGGGCTGAAGTTTTTTAACGATCACGCCCCGCCCCTGCACCTGACCGTAATCGGCGGCACTCAACTGCAAGTCCTCCGGCTCGCGGCCGGTCAGGTGGTTGGCAATCAGGTCCTGCGTCCGGGCAAACCAGAAGTTTGATAGCGCGGTAAGCAACACGCCCTTACCCGGAACCGGATCGGGCAGGACGACATCAAAGGCCGACAACCGATCACTGGCGACAAACAACATACTGTCTTCGTCAATGGCATAGATGTCCCGCACCTTGCCGCGTTTAAGCAACGCCAGACCGTCAAGCCGGGATTCGAAGACTACCGGGGCGGCAGGCATGATCTCATTTCTGTTTCGCCCAACTGTCACGCAAAGTGACGGTGCGGTTGAACACCGGGGCGGCAGGGCTGTGATCCTGTCGGTCAGCACAGAAATAACCCAGGCGTTCAAACTGGAAACCGGCCTCGGCGGCGGCGTTGCCCAGATCGGGTTCCAGCAACGCATCGCTGATGATCTCTATTGAGCCGGGGTTCAGGGCAGACTTCCAGTCATCGCTGTCGCGTTCCGGATCGGCGGTATTGAACAGGCGGTCGTATAGCCGCACCTCGGCACGCACCGCATGGCGCGCGGAGACCCAGTGAATGGTGCCTTTCACCTTGCGACCGTCGGGGGCATCGCCGCCGCCGGAGGCCGGGTCGTAGGTGCAACGCAACTCGGTCACCGCACCGCTTTTTTTATCCTTGATAACCTCAGTGCAAGTCAGCAGATAGGCGTATTTGAAACGCACCTCCCGCCCGGGTGTCAGGCGGAAAAATTTCTTTGGCGCATCTTCCATAAAATCATCCTGTTCTATATACAACACCTTGCTGAATGGAACACGGCGAGTGCCCATCTCCGGTTTTTGCGGATGGTTGGGGGCATCAAACCATTCCTCTTTGTCATCGGGATAGTTTTCCACTACCACTTTCAGCGGCCGCAACACGGCCAGGGCGCGCGGCGCGCGTTCGCCCAGATCATCCCGCAGGCTGTGTTCCAATACCGCCATGTCAATACGAGCATCGCTACGGGCCACGCCGATACGCTCACAAAAATCGCGCACCGACTCTGGCGTAAAACCGCGTCGGCGCAAACCGGTTACGGTGGGCATACGCGGGTCGTCCCAACCGCCGACATCTTTATCCTGCACGAGTTGTATCAGCTTGCGCTTGCTCAGCACCGTGTAATCCAGATTCAGCCGGGCGAATTCATATTGCCGCGGGGTGGCGGGGGTGGTGAGATTGTCTATGCACCAATCATACAGGGGGCGGTGATCTTCAAACTCCAGCGAGCACAATGAATGGGTGATCTCTTCCAGCGCATCCGACAGGCAATGAGTAAAGTCATACATCGGATAGATACACCACTCGTCCCCGGTGCGATGATGACTGACATGGCGGATGCGATACAACACCGGATCACGCATATTGATATTGGGCGCGGCCATATCAATCCGGGCCCGCAACACATGTTCGCCATCGGCGAATTCACCGGCGCGCATACGGGCGAACAGATCCAGATTCTCCTCTACGCTACGATCCCGGTGTGGGCTGTCTTTGCCCGGCTCGGTCAAGGTGCCGCGGTATTCACGGATCTGATCCGCATTCATGCTATCAACATAAGCCTTTTGCTGTTTGATCAGATCAACTGCGTAGTCATACAAACGCGCAAAATAATCAGAGGCGAAAAACAGATTCTTCCCCCAGTCAAACCCCAGCCAGCGAATATCTTCCTGAATGGCCTGCACATATTCATCACTTTCTTTTTCCGGGTTGGTGTCATCAAAACGCAGATGACACTGCCCCCGGTATTCCTGTGCCAGACCGAAATTCAAACAGATAGATTTTGCATGGCCGATATGCAGATAACCATTCGGCTCAGGCGGGAACCGCGTCTGCACCTTGCCGTCGTTTTTACCGGCGGCGATGTCGTCCTCAATGATCTTGCGGATAAAATTACTGATCGCCGGTTGCATAATGCACCCCCGCCGGTCTTGCTATCTCCGGTAAATCACCGCTCAGGCCCGAGGCCTGACGCATAAGCAGGTTTTTCATCAGCGGCATACAATCAAACAGGCGCACACCGAGATTACGCACGGCACTGACGGGCGAGCGTTGCGTGGCATACAGTTGTTTCAAACCGTCCAGCACCAGCATCATTACGGTGTTGTCACTCTTGCGCCATCGTTCATATTTACGCAAGGTCTTCAGGGTGGCCATGTCGCGGCCCTGTTGCCGCGCCGCGCTGATCACCTCGGCCAGCACGGCCGCATCCAGCAGGCCCAGATTGGCGCCCTGCCCGGCCAGCGGATGTACGCTGTGGGCCGCATCCCCGACCAGCACCAGACCCGGCAGACAATAGCGTTCGGCATGACTGCGATACAACGGCAGGCCCAGCCGTGTCCCGCAACTTCGCACCGCACCCAACTCGTGATTGACCGCCTGCTCCAGTTGCGCGGCAAAATGTTTTTCGTCAAGTTGCAATAACTGTTGCGCCTGTTCCTGATCCGTGGACCAGACCACACAGCTTGTGTGACCGTGATGCATCGGCAACAACGCCAGCGGCCCGGTGGCGAGAAACTTTTGTCTGGCGATCTGCTGATGCGGCAGGGCCGTCTCAACCTGACAGTTGATTGCCGTCTGCCGATAGTCGTGCAGGGAAACCGGGATGTCGGCCAGCTCGCGGGTGCCGGAGCGGCTACCGTCCGCCGCGACGATCAGCTTACAGTTCAACTCCAGACCGTCATCCAGTAACAATGTTTTTTGCGGGGCGTGCAGATCAATGGCCACCGGGCTGACACCGTTGATGCTGCTGATTAGCGCGGTGTTCTCCACCTGTCGGCGCAGTGCGTCGGTCAGTCGCCATTGCGGCATGATGAAGCCCAGTTGCGGCACATCAATCCCGGCGCTGTCAAAGCTCACTGCGGCACTGCCCTGCTGCTCCCAGACATACATCTTGCGAAAACTGCCGTAGCAGGCGGGATCGATCTGATCCCAGACCGCCAGTTGTTGCAGGATGCGGCAGGATGCCGATGTCAGTGCCAGCACGCGGGGGTCGTCCGGGGAACCGGCGGCGGGGGTGGTCTGTTTGTCCAGCACGATGGTCTTTATCCCGGCCCGGGCTAGCAACAACGCCAACACCATACCGACGATGCCGCTGCCGACGATCACCAC
>JBPCXW010000060.1:0-3830 GCA_051008185.1 Gammaproteobacteria bacterium | reverse complement strand
GAGCAGAGTCGGCTGGATAGTCAGGAGAGTCAGATCCGTCTGCAAACGGTGACGGAGCAACTGGCCGAGGTGCAACGGCAGCCGCAGGAGTTGTTGCAACAGCTGGAGGCTGGCGCCACGCAGGCGGCATGGCAGGAAAAACTGGATGGCGTGGAGCGCAAGGTGCAGCGTCTGGGGGCGATCAACCTTGCTGCTATTGATGAGTACGAGCAGTTATCGGAGCGCAAGACTTATCTGGACAGTCAGGATGCGGATCTGAATCAGGCGCTGGAGACGCTGGAGACGGCTATCAAGAAAATTGATCGGGAGACCCGCACCCGTTTTCGCGAGACCTTTGACAAGCTGGATAGTAATGTTAAAGAGTTGTTTCCCAAACTGTTCGGCGGCGGCCATGCCTATCTGGAGATGACCGGGCAGGATTTGCTGGAGACCGGGGTGACGATTATGGCCAGACCGCCGGGGAAAAAGAATAGCACTATTAACCTGCTGTCCGGCGGGGAGAAGGCATTGACGGCGGTGGCGCTGGTGTTCTCCATTTTTAAATTGAATCCGGCACCGTTTTGTATTCTGGACGAGGTAGATGCGCCGCTGGATGATACCAATGTTGAGCGTTTCAGCGAGTTGGTGCAAAGCATGTCGGAAGATGTGCAGTTTATTGTGATTACGCATAATAAGATCACGATGGAAATTGCCCGTCAGTTACTGGGTGTTACGATGCAGGAGGCGGGTGTGTCCAGGCTGGTGTCGGTAGATGTGGAAGAGGCCGTGGAGATGGCCGCCACGGCGTGATTCCGGGGCCGGGCATCACAGCCGGATGAGCGATGTACAAAAGCAAATCCTGGACTTGCGTGCCCGGCTGAACGACCATAGTTACCGTTATTATGTGCTGGCGGATCCGACTGTCCCGGATGCCGAGTATGATCGACTCTACCGGCAGTTGCATGAACTTGAGCAACAACACCCGAAACTGATTACCACTGATTCCCCCACCCAACGGGTTGGTGCCGCCCCGGCCAAAGAGTTTTCCAAGGTGACACATGATATGCCGATGTTGTCGCTGGATAATGTCTTTGACGAGGAAGAGATGCGGGCCTTTCACAAACGCATCAGCGACCGGCTCGGCGATGATGCGGAGGCGATAGCCTTCACCGGTGAGACCAAGCTGGACGGTGTCGCGATCAGTCTGCGCTATCAGGGCGGCGAGTTGGTGCGCGCCGCTACCCGTGGCGACGGGCGTACCGGTGAAGATATTACCCTCAATGCCAGAACGATCAAGAGTATCCCGTTGCGGCTCGTTGGCGAGGACTATCCCCGTGAGCTGGAAGTGCGGGGCGAGGTCTTTATGACCAAAGAAGGGTTTCGCAAACTTAATCTCAAGCAGCAAGAACAAGAGGCGAAACAATTTGTCAATCCACGCAATGCGACCGCCGGTAGCCTGCGGCAGTTGGATCCGACCGTAACGGCCGGTCGCCCCCTCCTGTTTTATGCCCATGGTCTGGGCGCACATCAGGGCGGGGAGTTGCCCGGTTCACAGTACGAGATACTGGAACGCCTGCGACACTGGGGCCTGCCCGTGCCGGGGGAAGCGAAGGCACTGTCGGACCTGACGGCTTGTGTGGATTACTACCAAGACATCGCAGCGTTACGTTCGGGGTTGGCTTACGAGATAGACGGCATCGTATTCAAAGTGGATGACTTGCAGTTGCAGGCGCGGCTGGGTTTTGTCTCGCGGGCACCGCGCTGGGCGATAGCCTGGAAGTTCCCGCCGGAAGAGGAAGTGACCGTAGTAGAGGGCATTGATGTGCAGGTAGGCCGCACCGGGGCATTGACACCGGTTGCCCGGCTAAAAAAAGTGCATGTCGGAGGCGTGTGGGTAACCAATGCCACCTTGCATAACATGGACGAGATTGAGCGCAAGGATATCCGGGTAGGGGACAGTGTGATCATCCGCCGCGCCGGTGATGTGATCCCGGAGGTGCTGGCCGCGATCAAGGACAAGCGGCCCCGCGGCACAAAAAAATTCCGTATGCCGAAGAAATGTCCGGTATGTAACTCGGCCACCATCCGGGCCGAGGGCGAGGCGGCGGTGCGCTGTTCGGGTGGCCTGTTCTGTCAGGCTCAAACGGTGCAGTCCATTATCCATTTCGCGTCAAGAAAGGCACTGGATATTGACGGGCTGGGCGACAAGTTGATTGAGCAGTTGTATGCAAACGGGCTGATCAAGAATGTGGCGGGCTTATACGATCTGCAACAGGAGCCGCTTGCCGCTCTGGAAAGGATGGGAGAGAAGTCGGCAGAGAACCTGCTTGCCGCGCTGGACAAAAGCAAGCAGACCAGACTGGATCGCTTCATCTACGCCCTCGGGATCAGGGAAGTCGGGGAGACAACGGCGCGTAATCTGGCAAACCATTTTGCAGATATCAAAGATTTGATGCAGGCCGATGAGGAACAGTTGGTCACGATCCCCGATGTTGGCCCGGTGGTGGCAAAGAATATCCATGCCTTCTTCAACGAAAAGTCCAACCTTGAGATTATCAAACAACTCAGGAACAGCGGCGTAAGCTGGCCGACACAACAACAAACAGCCCCGCAAAATCTGGCTGGCCTGACCTTCGTGATTACCGGCACACTGGAAAAACTGTCCCGCGAGCAGGCAAAGGAAAAATTACTCGCCGCCGGGGCAAAAGTGGCCGGCAGTGTGTCGGGAAAAACCGATTACCTGCTGGCCGGGGAAGATGCCGGTAGCAAACTGGACAAGGCACGGAAACTGGACGTGAAGATCATCAACGAGACAAAACTGAAAAAGTTATTAGGCACATAGCCTGCCTAAACCCGTTTCCTGACACAATTACCGCCCGCCCTCTTGGCGGCATACAGCACCTCGTCACAGCGTTTCAGCAACTGTGTCTGATCCTCGTCCTCGCGCAAGCTTGCCACACCGGCACTGATGGTGACCTTGATGATCAAATCATCATGTTTGCTACTGAGATCTTCAACCGCACCACGGATGCGCTCGGCCAATCGCACGGCGCCGGGGATGCCGGTGTTTCGCAGTAACACCAGAAACTCATCGCCGCCGTAGCGGTAGATGATGTCACTACGCCGTATCTGTGCCTCCATCCGGCGGGATACGGTTTTCAATACCGTATCGCCGCTAATATGGCCGTAGGTGTCATTGACCGGTTTCAGTTCATCAATATCCAGAATAATGACCGACAGCGGCGCGGCTGAGCGCCGGGCCAACTCAATCTCCCGTTGCAGGGTCTTGTCCATCGCCGCCCGGTTGCCGATGCCGGTCAGCGGATCACGCGCCGCATCTTCCACGGCCTGCCGATACAGCAAGGCGTTACGCAAAGGATAGAGCAGGGCGGTGCTGAGGTTTTCCAGTAGCGCCAACTCGGCGGCGGTAAATTCTTCCTGCCGGTGAAAGCTGACCGTGCCCATATCAGTATCCGGCAGGCGCAATGTGCAACTGTGGCGATACGGTGTCCGCTTACCCCGGCTGAAACGACAGTTGCCCGGTGCATATTCATAATACAGGCCGTCATACGCAAGCAGGGACGCTACTGCACGGGCAAACAACTCCAGCATCGCATCCAGCTCCAGTGTGTGTTGCAGCGTATTGGCTATATGCAACGCCTGCCGACCGGGGCCGGTGCTGCTGCCGCCATGTCTAAATGGCAATATCTTGTCTTGTGTGTCCCGTGTCATTGCTGTGATCGCTGTGGTGGATTATTAACAGTGGCAAAGGGTCGTCCCGCCCCCCACCAAAGCAGGCTTCGCCTCCTTTGGCTCCCCCTCAAGGGGGGAGCTATGATTGCTCCCCCCTT
>JBPCXW010000059.1:0-7766 GCA_051008185.1 Gammaproteobacteria bacterium | reverse complement strand
AGTACAAGGTCCTGGCATTGTAACCACAACTGGTGCACTGATAACCGGCCCCGTCAACCAGCAACTTGCCGGTGAGTCCTTTTATCGCCTGCAGACTGTTTCTTATATCCCCGTCGGCCTTGTTGATCACATATTCAATCAGTTTATCCACGCCGCCTACGGTCGGGTGTCGTTCAAGTTCGCCGACAATAAAGCGGGTTGCCTCTGCCTCACCTTCCAGTTCATCATACAAGCGGGTCAGCAACAGCAGTGACGGAACGCCGCCGTATTGTTGATACAGCGTTTGCAGGTAGCGTTTGAATTCAGGCAATTGATTCAGTTGTTGGTAACAATGATATAAAGGTTGCAGGATCTCGGTAATATAGTCGGGGGACTGCTCTGCCGCGTGTTGATACCATTTGACCGCATCTTCCAACTCACCCGCACGCTCCGCCACCTTTGCCTGCATCAGGCTGGCACGCACGCAACCGGGATCGGTATGCAAGGCCTGTTGCGTCATCTGCCCGGCCTCGTCAAGCCGATCCCGATCAATAAGTTGCCGGGCCTGCTCACAGTAAAACTGTGCGATCATCGCATTGTGTGTTGCATCCGCGACCGGTTGCAGGCGTCCGGCGATCGTGATCGCGTTTTCCCAATCCTGCTCCTGCTGATAGATGTCAAGCAGGCCCTGCAAGGCGTGATCGGTGTAATTGTTTGTCGCAATCATCAGCTTGAACAGTTCCTCGGCCCGATCCAGCAAACCCGAACGCATATAATCCATTGCCAGTTCCAGCACCGCCAACGCCCTTTGCTCGTCTGTCAGGGTGGGTCTGGCGATCAGGTTCTGGTGAATCCGTATCGCCCTGTCCACCTCGCCGCGGCGGCGAAACAAACTGCCCAGGGCAAGATGTGTCTCAATGGTCTCGCTATCCACCTCAACCATTTTCACAAACACCTCTATGGCCTTGTCGGGCTGTTCGTTTAAAAGATAGTTCAGGCCCTTGAAATACTCGGGGGAGTAGCCGGAGCGGGTGGGGCGATGTGTGTCCCGGCGGGCGGCGCGTGCCGCCATCCAGCCGGACCAGGCGGCGACGGGAAGCAGGGCGAGGAGCAGGTAGAACCAGAACGGTTCCATTATTCGCTATCCCTGGCAGGGGCGGTCTTGAGCTCGCCCTGTTCCTTTTCGTTTTTTTTGATTTGCCTTGCCAGTTTTGCGTTTTTACGTTTCAGGCTGATCATCAACGGCAAAGCGGCAAGCATTCCCAACACGGCCCCGATGAACACGCCCCCTACTGCGAGCAGAAACAGGGAAACTTCAATCTCGCCCAGATAATAATTCAAAACAACCGGCTGATTATTCCTGATATACAACGCCAGTCCAGCGATGATAACGAACAGTAATGTGATGACAGTAATAATTCTGGACATCCGGCCTCTCCATCAAGAGCGATCTATTCAATCCTCCTGGTGCGGAACAATAGGTGAATTCAGTCTGGATTGATCAACCCGTTCGCGCATTTGCTTGCCGGGTTTGAAGTGCGGGACATATTTGGCGGGCAGGGATACCGGTTTGCCGGATTTGGGATTGCGTCCTACACGGGACGCGCGGTAATGCAGGGAGAAACTACCGAAACCCCGGACTTCAATCCTGCCGCCGCCGGACAGGACTTGAGTCATGTGTTCCAGAATAGTCTTGACCGCCAATTCCACATCTTTAGGTGGCAGTCCCGGCTGTCTTCGTAACAACGCTGTTATTAATTCAGATTTGGTCATAAAACCCCGGTCCCGCTTTCGTTATGTGGCAAGCCCTGCCTGTCAGTTATTATCAAGGTGCTCCTTGAGCAGATCACCCAGTTTGGCCCCGCCGGACTCGTCGGGGGCATACTCTTTCATCGCGGCGCTCTCTTCATCTGATAGCTTCGCCCGTACCGATACTGAAAGGGTACGCTTTTTCCTGTCCATCGCCACGATCTTTACTTCCAGTTCATCGCCCTGCTTGAGGATCGTCCGCGCATCAAGCTTGTCATCATTGGATAGCTCGGTGGATGGTTCATTGGATAGTTCCGATGCCTTCAGGCTCGCCTCCACCCCTTCGGCTAACTGTACCTTTACCATACGTTGCTCCACCTCCAGCACCTCGGCCTTGACCACAGCACCTTTCGGGTGTTCGGCAACATAGTTGGCAAACGGGTCTTTCTCCAGTTGCTTGACGCCCAGCGAGATGCGTTCCCGCTCGGCATCCACTGCCAATACCATCGTCTCTATCTCATCGCCTTTCTTGAATTTGCGCACGGCCAACTCACCATCTTCCATCCAGGACACATCGGACAAATGCACCAGCCCGTCTATGCCGCCGTCCAGACCAATAAAGATACCGAAATCGGTAATGGACTTGATGCGACCGACGACACGATCATTTCTGTTGTGAGTGGAGGCAAATGCCTCCCAGGGATTGGGCTGACATTGTTTCATACCCAGAGAGATGCGGCGGCGTTCCTGATCAATATCCAGGATCATCACATCTACCTCATCGCCGATATGCACCAGTTTGGACGGATGCATATTCTTGTTAGTCCAATCCATTTCTGAAACATGTACCAAACCTTCCACGCCTTCTTCCAGTTCTACAAAACAACCGTAATCGGCCAGATTGGTAACCCGGCCATGTAATCTGGCACCCTCCGGGAAGCGATTGGTCAGATTACTCCAGGGATCATCGCCGGTCTGTTTCAGGCCGAGGGAGACCCGGTTTCTTTCCCGGTCAAACTTCAGCACCTTGACCTCTATCTCGTCACCGATGCTGACGATATCGGCAGGGTTCTTGACCCGCTTCCAGGCCATATCGGTGATGTGTAACAAACCGTCAATCCCGCCCAGATCCAGAAAGGCGCCGTATTCGGTCAGATTTTTCACCACGCCCTTGACGGTGACTCCTTCCTTCAGACTATCCAGCAGGGCCTGGCGCTCGGCGGTATTTTCCGTCTCCACCACCGCCCGGCGGGACAGCACGACATTGCTGCGTTTTTTATCTATCTTGATGACCTTGAATTCAAGTTGCTTGCCTTCCAGATAGGCCGTGTCCTTGACCGGGCGCACATCCACCAGTGAGCCGGGCAAAAAGGCACGCACATTTTCCACATCCACAGTGAAGCCACCCTTGACCCGCTCGGTAATCACGCCGACAACGGTCTCACCGGCCTGACTGGCCTGCTCCAGTTTCTCCCAGGCCAGCAGGCGCTTGGCCTTTTCTCTGGACAGGCGGGTCTCGCCGTAGCCGTCCTCCACTGTGTCCAGGGCCACATCTACCTGATCGCCGACAGTGACCTCCAGCTCACCCTTCTCGTCATAAAACTGGTTGATGGGTATCCAGGCCTCGGACTTTAGCCCGGCATGCACGATCACATTATCCTGATACACATCCACCACCGTACCTGTCACGATTGACCCGGGCTGTACCCGTGTATCAAACTGACTTTGTTCAAACAATTCAGCAAAACTCTCAGTCATCAAACTTCACCGTCTTTTTACTTGTAATGAATTAAACAATTCCGACCTGGCTTCACGCTTAATCGCCATTCCCGCCGGGATCACCGAATGCCCCTTGATATAACTGCCACACTTTTTCAAATACCGCATCGGGGCGAACCGCAGTGGTATCAATGACGGCCGCGTCGGCCGCCGGTGCCAGTGGCGAGATGGCGCGTTGCCTGTCTCTGGCGTCCCGCTCGGCCATCTCCGTCGAAAGACGCGGGAGATTAGCATCAATTCCTTTAGCATTCAACTGTTTATATCGCCTTTTTGCCCGCTCCTGCGGGCCGGCGGTCAAATAAATCTTCAGCCCGGCATCGGGGAATACCACCGTGCCCATATCCCTGCCATCGGCGATCAGGCCGGGCGGGCGGCGAAAATCCCGCTGCCACTGCAATATCGCCTGCCGGACCTCGGTCGAGGCCGCGATGACCGATGCTGCGCTGCCACATTCCTCGCTGCGTATCTGGTCGCTGATGTCCTCCCCGTCCAGCCGCACCCGGGCCGGTTCTGTCCCGGAATCCGGCACCAATTCCACCTGCAGACCGGTAGCCAGGGCGGCGATCTCGCTGTTTTGCCCGGTCGGTAGCCCCTGCTGCCCGGCGACCCAGGCCAGCACCCGGTATAAAACGCCGCTGTCCAGCAGGTGCCAGCCCAGACGCCGGGCCAGCCGCATCGCCAGCGTGCCCTTGCCGGTGCCGCTGGGGCCGTCAATCGTGATCACGGCCGGCTCGCTCATGTCTCCCGCACCGTGATCAGGCCACCAAGGGTGCCGCAACCGCTGACGAAGTCCGGAAACGAGGTGGCCACATTGGCACAGTCCCGCACCGTCACCGCCCCGGTCGCCGCCAGACCGGCGATGCTGAAGGCCATCGCGATGCGGTGGTCGGCAAAACTGTCTACCTCTCCCCCCTGCAAGGCACCGCCCTGCACCTGCATCCCGTCGGCGGATTCGTTCACGGTCACGCCGAGGTTTTGCAGGCCGGCCACCATCGCGGCGATACGATCACTCTCCTTTACCCGTAACTCCGCCGCACCATGCAAGGTGGTCGTGCCCTCGGCCACGGCGGCGGCGATCATCAACACCGGCAACTCATCTATCGCGATCGGCACGGCCGTGGTCGGAATATCAATCCCCCGCAACTTGCTGTAACGCACCCGCAGGTCGGCGCGGGGTTCGTGTTCGTTGCCGTCCTGCATCTGCACCTGAATGTCCGCCCCCATGGATTGCAACAAACCGACTATGGCATGGCGGGTCGGATTCATACCGACATCCGGCAGGCTGACATCCGATCCCGGCACGATGCTGGCCGCCACCAGGAAAAAGGCCGCCGATGAAATATCCGCCGGCACTTGTATCGCCGTCGCCTGCAACGGTGCGTTGCTGACGCTGATCGCATTGCCGTCTTGCTGTAGCGGGCAACCGAACTGCAACAACATACGCTCGGTATGATCACGACAAGGTGCGGGCTGTATCACCGTGGTCGTACCATCGGCATACAAGCCGGCCAGCAGGATCGCCGACTTGATCTGGGCGCTGGCGACCGGCATTTCATAACGGATACCGTGCAAGGCCGATACCGGCCGTATCTGCAACGGCAGGCTACCCGCGGCGCTGGTGTTGATGTCCGCCCCCATCGCTGCTAGCGGTTCGCTTACCCGCCGCATCGGCCGTTGCATCAGCGAGGCATCGCCGATCAACTCGCTGGCGAAGTCCTGCGTCGCCAGCACCCCGGCCATGAGTCT
This sequence comes from Gammaproteobacteria bacterium, assembly GCA_051008185.1. Taxonomy (GTDB): domain Bacteria; phylum Pseudomonadota; class Gammaproteobacteria; order Eutrophobiales; family Eutrophobiaceae; genus CAXMWX01. The sequence goes on along the minus strand of JBPCXW010000059.1, from coordinate 2,513 downwards.
CGCCGAGGTGCCGGAGTTGCCGAAGTCCAGCGCCGCCTCCGGGGCCTGCAGGCCGTGTTTGCCGATGCCCTGCACGGCGATACCGTCTTCATGCTGCCCAATCGCCACCCCCAGTTGCTGTAACACTTGCAAGGTGGCGCGGGTGTCGGCGCTGTCAAGCAAACCGCGCACCTCGGTCTGCCCTTGCGCCAGTGCGGCCAGTATCAGTGCTCGATGGGTGATGGACTTATCCCCCGGCACCAACAACTCACCGGACAGGGGCGCGGTCGCCGGTTCAATGTAATAGTTCATCGGGGTTCGGCTGCGCCGCCACTAACTCGTATGTTTGTCACGCGCCTGTTTGGCCCTGCTGAATACCTGCAGGAGACGCTCGGCATCGGACTCGTTGATCGCCTGTTTCAATTCCTGCAAGTGCTCATCAAAGGCGGCCAACACCCGGAGCAACGGTTCACGATTGGCAAGACAGACATCGCACCACATCTGCGGACTGCTGGATGCAATGCGACTGAAATCAGCAAGACCACCGGCGGAGTAGGCAAAGATCTCGCGCTGATCCTGCATCGCGGCAAGACAATCCACCAGTGCGTAAGCAAGGACATGTGGCAGGTGGCTGGTGGCGGCGAGTATCTCGTCATGTTGTTGCACCGGCAACTCTACTACTCTGGCACCGGTTTGCTGCCACATTGCGCTGATGCGATCTTTGGCCGTTGCGGCGGTCTCCTGTAGCGGTGTGATAATCAGCGCGTGATCGGCAAACAGATCCGCACTGCCGGCCTGTACCCCGCCCTGCTCGCGCCCGGCGATCGGATGGGCCGGCACAAAGTTCGGCAGATGTTGCCGCAGGTGTTCGCGGGCGGCGGCGACGACAGCAGCCTTGGCACTGGCCACATCGGTGACGATGGTCTGCGCGCTGATCAGCCCGGCCAGTTTCTGTAACAGCGCGACCGTGGCGATGACCGGTACGGCCAACACCACGACCTCGGCGCCTTGTACCGCCTCGGCGAGATCGGTGCTGTGTTCATCTATCACCCCCAGTTCCTGCGCCTGTCGCAGGCTGTCGTGATCCGTGTCATAACCGCAGATCAGTTTGCAGGCGGCCTGCTGTTTCAGTGCCAGTGCCAATGAGCCACCGATCAGGCCGGTGCCGATGATTGTCAGTTTGTTTATTTGCATGGATGAGGCGGACAACAGCTTACAGACTCGCGACCGGGTACGAACCGAGCACCTTTACCATGGAGGCGCTTTGCCGGAGTTGTTCCAGTGCGGTGCCGATGGCGGCATCCTGTTGGTGGCCTTCCAGATCCACAAAAAATACATACTCCCACATCGCCTGACGCGAGGGCCGGGATTCGATCCGGCTCAGGTTGACTTTGTTGTCTGCAAAACAACCCAGCAACTTTACCAGAGAACCCGGCTTGCTCGGCATCGCAAACAACACCGAGGTCTTGTCCGCCCCGCTGGGCGGCACCGGCTCATTGCCAATCACCAGGAAGCGGGTGGTGTTATCGGGATCGTCTTCAATATTCTCTGCCAGGATATTCAGTTCATACACAGATGCCGCCATCTGCCCGGCGATCGCCGCCGTGCTGTTGTCGGCCTTGGCCAGTCTGGCCGCCTCGGCATTGCTGTTGACATGGATGCACTCTACTTTCGGCAAGTTGTTGTCCAGCCATTGTCGGCACTGGGCGAAAGACAAGGTATGTGAATACACCGTGTTGATGTTTTGCAGATCGGTGGCCAGCGACAGCAGGTTCTGGTGGATACGCAGGTGTACCTCACCGCATATTGTCAGGTCTGAAGTGATAAACATATCCAGCGTGTGATTGACCACGCCCTCAATGGAGTTCTCTACCGGTACCACGCCGTAGTCACAACTGTTCGCCGCTACCTCGCGGAATACCTGATCGATGCCGGAGAAGGCACGGGGATTGACGGAGCCGCCGAAATGCCGCAACACCGCCGCCTGGGTGAATGTCCCCTCCGGGCCCAGATAGGCAATGCTGTGTTTTTTCTCCAGTGCCAGACAGGCGGATATCAATTCACGGAACACCTGTAGCAGTCCCTGTTTTTCTATCGGGCCGGGATTTTTTTGCTCAATACGGCGCAGTTGCTGCGCCTCGCGCTCCGGGCGGTAAAAGTGAACATCCTGCCCGGACTGCCGTTTGAGTTGGGCGGCATCCAGCACCAGCTTTGCCCTTTGGTTAATCAGTGCGATCAACTTGTCGTCTATGGCATCAATCTTCTCGCGCACGGGCGCGAGTTCATTCTCAAGTTTATTGTCGCTGGTCATGGCTTGGTGTGTTGTGGTGTATGTCCGCTACGGAAACATGCTGATTTTACCCGTAACGGTCTGCTCGTGCAATGTGCATGTGCTGACACGAATAGCTCCCCCCTTGAGGGAGCCAAAGGAAGCGAAGCCTGCTTTGGTGGGGGGAATTGGTTTGGGTGGCGTAAGGAAACAATGTCACCCCCCCTGAGCCAATACGGGCTTGCTAACCTGTGCCTCCGGCTCC
>JBPCXW010000058.1:0-12443 GCA_051008185.1 Gammaproteobacteria bacterium | reverse complement strand
GGCTCCCCCCCAAGGGGGGAGCTATTCGTGCTGGTGTTATTGCTCCCCCTTGAGGGGGAGTTATTCGTCTGGTGTTATCGCTCCCCCCTTGAGGGGGAGCCAAAGGAGGCGAAGCCTGCTTTGGTGGGGGGATCAATATCAAGCCACCCCATTCACCCCCCCGCAAGCCGCTCATGTTCGGCGAGGGCGAAGCGGTCGGTCATGCCGGCTATGTAGTCGGCGATGATGCGGGGTTTGTTGGGGGCTTCTGCTTGTTGTAGTCGGGTTCGGGACTCTTCGGGGAGTAGGGTTTGATCGTTGATGTAGGTCTGGAATAGGGATTGCACTGTGTCTTTGGCCCGCGCTGCCATCGCTTGTACGCGTTTGTGTTGGTAGAGGTTTTTCATCAGGTAGTGTTTTAGTTGTCGGTGCTTTGGCAACATGTCGTCGCTGAGTTTGATCAAGGTGTCGTCTGAGGCGCGGATGTCATTGATGCAGGTCGGGGCGAGGTGGTTTATTCCGGTTTGGCTGTTGGTTACTACATCTTCTACCAGCGTGTTGATCATGCCGCGGATGATCTCGTGGCGCAGGCGGTGGCCTGACAGGGTTGGCCACTTGTCATTGACGCGGGTGTAGTGTCCGGCGATGAGTTCGCATTCTGTCAGTTGTTGTATGTTTAGCATGTTGGCTCGCAGGCCGTCATCTACATCATGGTTGTTGTAGGCGATTTCGTCGGCGAGGTTGGCGACCTGAGCTTCCAGTGAGGGTTGGGTGCCGCGTAAGAACCGCTCTCCTAACTCGCCGAGCAGGCGGGCGTTGCGGCGGGAGCAGTGTTTGATGATGCCTTCTCTGGTTTCGTAGGTGAGGTTCAGGCCGGGGAACTCGGCGTATTTCTCTTCCAGCAAATCTACTACGCGCAGGGATTGCATATTGTGTTCAAAGCCGCCGTAGTCGCGCATGCACTCGTTCAGGGCATCCTGACCGGCGTGGCCGAACGGGGTGTGGCCGAGATCGTGTGCCAGGCAGATTGCTTCGGTCAGGTCTTCGTTCAGTCGTAGTGCCCGTGCTATGGTTCTGCCGATCTGTGCCACCTCAATAGAATGGGTGAGGCGGGTGCGGAACATATCTCCTTCGTGATTGACGAAGACTTGGGTTTTGTATTCCAGTCGGCGGAAGGCGGCGGAGTGAATGATCCGATCTCGATCGCGTTGAAACTCATTTCGCATACCGGGGTCGGGCTCTGTGTGAGCCCGGCCTCTGGATGTGTTGGGGCTGGCGGCGTAGCTTGCCTGCTCTATCATCTGTCGGTGAAGGCTGTGATGGTTTGCATCAGATCGGCCTCGGTGAAATCCGTGCTGATGATCGCCTGCCCGATGCCGGTCAGCAATATCAGTTGCAGGTTGCCGTCTTTCACTTTCTTGTCTATGGACATATTGGCCCTGAGGGTCTCTGCCGTTATCTGCGGCGGTAAGGTGAGCGGCAACTCTGCCGCCTGTAACAGGCTGACGATGCGCTCGCGGTCGGTAGCGGCCAGCAGACCGCAACGCACGGACAGGTCGGCGGCCATCGCCATACCTGCCGCCACCGCCTCGCCGTGCAACCAGTCCTTATAGTCCAGTGCCGTCTCAATAGCGTGGCCGAATGTGTGGCCCAGATTGAGGATGGCCCGGAGACCGCTTTCCGTCTCATCCCCGGCGACTACTTCCGCCTTGTTGATACAGGAACGTTGTATGGCATCGGCCAGGGCCGCGGGTTCGCGCTGCATGAGTGGCTTGATATTCTCCACCAGCCAGTCAAAGAACGCCGCGTCTTTGATGCAACCGTATTTGATCACCTCTGCGACACCGGCCCTGAATTCACGCTCTGGCAGTGTCGCTAACACACCGGTATCGGCAATGACCGCCCGCGGTTGGTGAAACGCACCGATCATGTTCTTGCCCAGGGCATGGTTCACCGCAGTCTTACCGCCGACGGCGGAATCTACTTGTGACAACAAGGTGGTAGGCAACTGGATATAACCCACACCTCTTTGATAACTTGCCGCGGCAAAACCGGTGACATCCCCGACCACGCCGCCACCCAAAGCTATCAGGGTGCAACTGCGATCAAAATGTTTGTTCAACAACGCGGTGATGATGTTGGCGAATGTCTCCAGTGTCTTGTGTTGTTCGCCATCGTCAATGATCAGGCTATCAAGCTGATGTTCGCCCAATGCGGCCTGCACCGTTTCAAGGTATAGCGGGGCGACAGTGGTATTGGTGACGATCATAACTTGCCTGCCCAGCCTGCCGCCCAACAACGAGGCGCATTGCGGCAACAGGTCTTCACCTATGTAGATGGGGTAACTTCTCTCCCCCAGATCCAGTATCACTTCTTTCATAACTCACCTAGTTTGCTGATGATCTCCCTTACCACCTTGAGCGGCGGGCGATCATCTGTATTGACAGTAATGTCGGCCAGCTCTTCATAGATGGGGACGCGTTGTGCCAGTATCTCCAGTAAGCGGGCTTTCTTGTCTGCGGTATCCAGCAACGGCCGATGTCGGGATTTGCCGGTTCGTTCCTGCAAATGCTCCGGGCTGCCTTGCAGATAGATTATACAACCATTGGCGGATAACAATTTCCTGTTCTCTTCACTTAGCACCACACCGCCGCCGGTGGCCAGCACGGTATCCTTGCGCTCAATCAATTCTTTCAGGATTTTGCTTTCCCTTTCCCGGAAACCGGCCTCGCCTTCAATATCAAATATCCTGCTGATGGTGACGCCGGTGCGCTTCTCAACCTCTATGTCGGAATCGACAAACTGCTTGCCGAGCCGCTTCGCCAGCCGTTTGCCGATGGAGGTCTTGCCTACCCCCATCGGGCCTATCAGGTAGATATTCTTTTGTGTGGGCATGACATTCAGTTTTGCTTATTGGGCTTATACAGTCAATCAGGGGACATATTTATTCGCGGCCCTGTTTCAATTACACTGTATCAATATGTTCAAGTCTCTGCTGAAAATCCTTGTCATGATGTGTGCTTCGGGCCTCGCGGCCGTCCTTGCCGTTACCCTGTATATCGTACCCGGCCTGCCTGATATTGACAGCCTGCGTGATGTGCGTATGCAGGTGCCGTTGCGTATTTATAGCCGTGGCAATCGCTCCCTGATCGCTGAATACGGTCAGAAGAGGCGCATCCCTGTGCCCATTGAAACGGCGCCGCGGCAATTGATAGATGCCTTTATCGCGACGGAAGATGAACGTTACTTTGACCATCCCGGTGTGGATATTAGAGGGCTGACGCGTGCCGCGGTGAGTCTGCTTGAGGCGGGGGGGACGATACGGGAGGGTGGTAGCACTATTACCATGCAGGTCGCCAGAAACTTTTTTCTTACGCGGGAAAGATCGTATATCAGAAAACTGAATGAGATATATCTTGCTATCAAGATAGAGGCTGCGCTGAGTAAGGAGGAAATACTGGAACTGTATATCAACAAGATCTATCTGGGGCAGCGTGCTTATGGTGTCGGTGCCGCCGCGCGGGTTTATTACGGTGCGAACATCAATGAATTGACGCTGGCGCAATACGCGATGATAGCCGGGCTGCCCAAGGCGCCTTCGGCCAATAACCCGGTCAGCAACCCGGAGGGGGCTAGAGAGAGACGCGATCATGTGCTTAGGCGTATGTTGAAGACGGGCAAGATCACTGCTGCGGAATTTGATCCGGCGGTAGTCGCGCCGCTTACCGCTTCATTACATAGTGCCGGTACTGAGTTGGAAGCACCTTATGCCGCCGAGATGGTACGCAAGTATATGGTTGAGCAATACGGTGATGAGGCTTACACGGCGGGGTATATTGTCACTACTACTATTGTTGAAAAGAATCAGCATGCTGCTAACCGTGCTCTGCAAAAGGCCTTGCTGGAGTATGACAAGCGGCACGGTTACAGGGGACATGAACGGCGTTACAACCTGTCGCCAACCGCCGGTGAAGAAGAATGGAAACAGTTGCTACAACCTTATTCGCCTATCGGCCCGTTGTATCCTGCCCTTGTTACTCATGTGGGTGAGCAAACGGTCTCGGCCTATCTTGCCGGTATCGGTAGTATTGATATTGAATGGTCGGGGTTGAAGTGGGCGCGGCGTTACATTACGGAAAATGTGTTGGGGCCGGCACCGAAAACGGCCGCTGATATTCTGCGGCCCGGTGCTGTGATCAGGATCACGGAAAACAAGGGAGGTAACTGGTTGTTGTCGCAAATCCCGGATGCGGAAGGGGCGCTGGTATCTCTTGAGCCGGACAGCGGTGCCGCTCTGGCAGTAGTGGGCGGGTTTGATTTTTATCGTAGCAAGTTTAATCGTGTCGCGCAGGCGACGCGTCAGCCCGGCTCCGGTTTCAAGCCGTTTATTTATTCGGCTGCGATAGCCAACGGGTTTTCTGCGGCCAGTATCATCAATGATGCGCCGGTGGTGTTTGATGATCCCAGCATCGGCGAGCAATGGCGGCCGCAGAATTACAGTCGCAGGACTTTTGGGCCTACCTCTCTGCGCGAGGCGTTGCGGAAATCGCGTAACTTGGTCTCTATCCGGTTGCTGGAAAGAATCGGGGTTAAGCGTGCTCTGGATCACATAGGCAAATTCGGTTTTGATACGGATAAAATGCCGCATAATCTTTCTCTCGCGCTGGGTACCGGTGTGATTACTCCGTGGCAATTGGCCGGGGCTTATTCCGTGCTTGCCAATGGTGGTTATCGGATAACGCCGTATTTTATTGAGAAGATTGTGACGCATGAGGGGGACACTATTTATCAGGCTAACCCTGAGCGGGTTTGTCGTGATTGTGAAATCAAGGTGGCTGTGCCGGAGGTGGTGCCGAAAGTGGTGCCTGAGACAATGGTTACGCTTGCGGCCCCCGATGCTGTGGCGGCTGTAACAGGCACCGACATAGTGCCACTGCTACCGGATGAGACAGAGACCGGGGACATCGCACCGCGCTATGCCGAGCGCGCCGTGGATGAGGAAAATATCTGGATCATGCACTCCCTGTTACGGGATGTGATCAAAAGAGGCACCGGTGTCAGGGCTTATCGGGAACTTGGGCGCGAAGATCTGGCGGGCAAGACCGGCACTACCAACGATCAGCGTGATGCCTGGTTTGCCGGTTTCAATACAAAAGTAGTCGCCATCGCCTGGGTCGGGTTTGACCGGTTTCAGGCGCTTGGCAACAATGAGGTGGGAGGCAAGGCCGCGCTACCGATGTGGATTGAATATATGCGGGTGGCCTTGAAGGGCATCCCGCATTCCGTTATGGAACGACCGGCGGGGCTGGTGAATATCCGCATTGATCCCAAGGCCGGTTGTAAAACTCATTCCACTGATCCCGGTACGGTATTTGAAGTATTCAAACCCGAACATCTGGCAAACCTGCCGGACTGTGAAACCGTCAATGTGCCATTTACTGAGCAGAACGATGATACCAGTGCCGAGCCGTTGTTTTAGAGATAGGTCGGCTGTTGCTGATGCAGAATAAAATTCTGCAAGTTGCAGTTGATGTGCCCTTGCGGCGTTGTTTTGATTATCTCGCCGGTGACCATCAGCATATTGATCTCGCCCCCGGTACGCGGTTGCGGGTGCCGTTTGGCAAGCGCAAACAGCAGATCGGGGTGTTGCTGGGTTGCACGGATAAATCGGCTATCGCGCCCGGCAAACTGAAGTCCATTGATTCTGTTGTTGATCCGATGCCCTTGTTTGACGAGCAACATCTGGCCTTGCTGGATTGGGCCAGCCGTTATTATCAACACCCGGTGGGTGAGGTGATATTCACGGCCTTGCCGGGTCTGTTGCGGCAAGGTAAAGCGGCGGAGAAAAAAACCGGGTTTCTGTACAGGCTGACTGACGAGGGGAAGCAAAGTGATCTTGACCAACTGCGGCGCGCGCCTAAACAGAAACAACTACTACAAATTCTGGCCGATACGCCTGAGGGGTTGAGCCAGACTGAACTGGGCGGCGGCTCGCAGCGTGATATTCATACACCACTGCGGGCCTTGCTGGATAAGGGGCTGGTTGAAAAGGTCGCCTTTACTCCGCGACTGCTGGAGACGGCGGCGGCGGAGATAGAGTTGAATCCCGATCAGTTAGCCGCAGTCAGCGATATAAGTCGCGAGTTGAACGGGTATCACGCCCACTTGCTGGAAGGGATAACCGGTAGCGGCAAGACTGAAGTTTATATTGAGATCATCAGGCAGATCATCGCTGCGCGAAAACAGGTGTTGATACTGGTGCCGGAGATCGGTCTCACGCCGCAGTTTCTGGAGCGATTGCAACAACGTCTGCCGGCGGCGATTACCTTGTTGCACTCCGGGCTGGGTAACACACAACGCTTGCAAAACTGGCTGGCCGCGCGGGACGGTGAGGCGCAGGTGATCGTCGGCACGCGCTCGGCTGTATGGACGCCGCTGAAAAATCCTGGCCTGTTTATTGTTGATGAGGAACATGATCTGTCCTACAAACAGGACACCGGTTTCAGATATTCCGCCCGTGATGTCGCCATCATGCGGGCGCAGATGGCGGCGGTGCCTGTCATTCTGGGCTCGGCCACGCCTTCGCTTGAGAGTATCTGTAATGTGCAGACGGGGAAGTTTCAACACTCGCGCTTATCGCAACGGGCGGGTGGTTCCCGTTCGCCGGAGATCAAATTGATCAATCTGCAGAACCGGCAGATCACCGGGGCGTTTTCCAAATCCCTGTTGCAGGCGCTTGAGGATAACCTTGAGGCCGGTAATCAAAGTCTGTTGTTTTTGAATCGCCGCGGTTATGCCCCGGCGATATTTTGTCATACCTGTGGCTGGATCGCCGGTTGTGCGCGCTGTTCAACCAATATGACATGGCACAAGGCGATGCACAAACTCGTCTGTCACCATTGCGACAAACGGCAAGCACTGCCGACTACCTGTCCTGAATGCGATGGTCAGCAACTGATGGAGGTCGGGCACGGCACGCAGCGCATCAGCCAGACCATCGCCGAGTGCTTCCCGCAGGCGAAGGTGTTGCGTATTGATCGGGACAGTACGCGGCGACGCGACAGTATGCATCAGATGCTGGCGCAGATTGAATCCGGTGAGGCGCAGATCCTGGTCGGGACACAGATGTTGGCCAAGGGACATCACTTCCCTGCTGTTACGCTGGTCGGGATCGTGGATGCGGATAGTGGTTTGCTGAGTGCGGACTTCCGCGCCACCGAACGTATGGCGCAGTTGATTACTCAGGTGAGCGGCCGGGCCGGACGGGCGGATCGGCCCGGCACCGTTTATCTGCAGACGCATTATCCCGATCACCCGTTGTTGCAGACGCTGTTGCGGCAAGGCTATGACGCCTTCGCCCGCTCATTGCTGGAGGAGCGGCGCCAGACTGACCTGCCGCCTTATGTGTATATCGCCCTGCTGCGGGCGGAGTCACAAGACAGATTGCAGGCGGACAAGTTTCTGCGGCTGGCGCGTGATCGGCTCGCCAAGACAACACCGGCCATAGAGATAGCCGGGCCATTCATCGCGCCGATGGAGAAAAAACAAAACCGTTACCGCTATCAGTTACTGTTGCAAACGCAAAACCGCAATCACTTCAAATCCGGCCTCGGCGACTGGTTGCTCGCACTGGAAAACGCCGCCGGGGCGAAGAAGGTGCGTTGGTCGCTGGATATTGATCCGCAGGACATGATCTGAATTCGGGCTTGAGTTCGGTTACAATTCAGTTTTCGCATTCGGCGTATGATGAAACAACAATTACAATCCCTTCTTGAACAGGCCATGCAGGCAACCGCCGCCGCACAGGCGGTGCAGCTTGAATCGTGCGAGCCGGTGCAGGTGGAGCGTACCCGTGATAACAGTCATGGTGATTTTGCGTCCAATGTGGCTATGGTCAATGCGAAACAGTTCAACACCAACCCACGGCAATTGGCCGCCGAGTTGATCAAACAGATCCCCGCCGATGATGCGATAGAGAAGATTGAAGTGGCGGGGCCCGGCTTTATCAATTTTTATCTGCGGGCCGATGCCGTTAGCCGTATCGTTCCGCAGATACTGCAACAGGGTGCCGCCTTTGGTCGCGCTGACTTCGGGCAGGGGCAACGGGTGTTGGTGGAGTTTGTTTCCGCTAATCCGACGGGGCCTTTGCATATCGGTCACGGACGGGGGGCGGCTTATGGTGATACCGTCGCCGGTTTGTTGCAGAACGCCGGGTTTGAGGTCAGCCGTGAATATTATGTCAATGATGCCGGGCGGCAGATGGACATTCTGGGTGTCAGTGTGTGGTTACGATATTTGCAAGACTGCGGGCTGGATTATCCCTATCCCGTGCAGGCTTATCAGGCTGACTACATTACGACTATCGCCCGACAGTTGCATGAACGGGTGGGTGATGATTACAGCCGCCCGCTGGATGCGGTCTTTACCGCTGACTGGGATGGGCTGGACCCGGAGTTGCAGTTGGATCGGCTTATCGCTTATGCCGGACAAGAGTTGGGGGAGGATGCCTTCCGGGCGATCCTTGATGCCGGTCTGGACAGCATTATCGCTTCCATACGCACTGATCTGGAGGCCTTTGGTGTCAGCTTTGATACCTGGTTTTCGGAGCGATCATTATCCGCCGATAAACAGTTGCAGAAATGTATAGACGAGTTACAGGACAGCGACAAGATGTATCACAAGGACGGGGCGTACTGGTTTGCCTCCACACACTACGGCGATGAAAAGGATCGCGTTGTGCAACGGGATAACGGTAGCTATACCTATTTTGCCGCTGATATTGCCTATCACCACAACAAGTTTGCGCGCGGTTTTGATAAAGTAATCAATATCTGGGGGGCCGATCATCATGGTTATATCAAACGCGTCAAGGCATCGTTACAGGCATTGGGGGCAGACCCTGACAGGCTTGACATCCGGCTGGTGCAGTTCGCAACCCTGTATCGCGGTAAAGAGAAGGTGTCCATGTCCACCCGTTCCGGGGAGTATGTCACCTTGAAGGAATTGGTTGATGAGGTGGGGATTGATGCGGCGCGGTTTTTCTATGTGATGCGTAAGTCGGAACAGCATCTGGATTTTGATCTGGAGTTGGCCAAGTCGCAGTCCAATGATAATCCTGTTTATTACATACAGTATGCACATGCGCGGATTTGTAGTGTCTGGAAACAGTTGCAGGAGCAATCCCGGCATTATGATCAGGAGGCGGGGCTGGCTAATCTGGGCTTGCTTGATAGCGAAAGCGAGCAACAGTTGATGACGCTGCTGTCGCGTTATACGGAGCAGGTATTGAATGCCGCGCTGGCCTGTGAGCCGCATTCCCTGTGCTTTTATTTGCAGGAACTTGCGCACGGCTTTCACAGTTATTACAACACGCATCAGTTTTTGACTGATAATGATGCCTTGCGTAACAGCCGGATCGCATTGTGTCTGGCTACCAAACAGGTGATCAGTAACGGCCTGACCATACTCGGCGTATCGGCACCGGAAAAAATGTAATGGCACAAGATTATAAAAATGTAAGGGCTAATAAAAAGAGTAGTTGCACCCTGCCCTTTTTGTCCGGTCTGGCAATCGGCTTGCTGGTGGCGGTGCTGGTGTTCGTCTATAAGGAGGGTAACTTGTTTGTAAGCGATGCGCTGATGCCGGACAAACAGGATGATACGCCGGTGGCAAGTGATGAGACTACAGCACCGGCTGAGACCGATCCGGTGCCGACACCGGAGTTTGAGTTTTACAAGATCCTGCCCAACAAGGAGATCAACATATCAGAGTTACTGGCCGAGGATGAAACTGCCGTGCCGAAGGCCGATGCGGAAACCGCTGCCGATACGCCTGTGCTGGCAGACGGTGATATTTATATGTTTCAGGTAGGCTCGTTCAAACGCCGTAAGTCCGCCGAGATCGTCAAGGCCAGACTCGCCTTGCTTGGTCTACGGGCGGAGATCCGCGAGACCGTCATCAGGGGGCGGGATGTGCGTTACCGTGTCAGGCTTGGTCCCTATACCAGCATCAAGGAACTCAAGGCCACGCGGCAAATGTTGTATGAAAATAAATTTGATCATATAGAAAAACGTTTGCAGGCGGAGTAAGATGTTGCGGTTGTGTATAGTGCGGGTGTAGTTCAATGGTAGAACATCAGCTTCCCATGCTGAGAACGTGGGTTCGATTCCCATCACCCGCTCCATATCTTTACAGGCGACCTTGATAACAGTGAATACCCCCCGACATAATCGTTCCATTCGCAGCTACGCCCTGCGCGGCGGACGTTTGACCCGCGCCCAGGCGCGCGGTCTGCAAGACTATGCGGCCAAATATGTCATTGAGTATCAGGCACAGGAACTCAATCTGAACGAGGTGTTCCGGCGTAACGCCGGCAAGATCCTTGATATCGGCTCCGGCATGGGTGAAACCACTTTGCAACTGGCGGCAAGCCTGCCCGGTTATGATTTTCTCGCCGTGGAAGTGCATGCGCCCGGTGTCGGTAGTATGCTGAATCATATTGAGGCGGAAAAATTGAGCAACCTGCGTATTATTCAACAGGATGTGATTGATGTGCTGAAGCGGCAGATCCCGGCTGACAGTCTGGCCGCCGTCACCCTCTACTTCCCCGATCCCTGGCCGAAGAAACGCCACCATAAACGGCGTCTGGTCAATGCGGATTTTTTGCGTGCGTTGCTACCGAAGCTTGCCGATCACGGCTGCCTGTACATGGCGACGGATGATGCCGGGCTGGCCGAGCATTTATTGCAGGTGTGTGATGCGGAAACAGGACTGATCAATCTGGCGGGTAGCGGTCATTACGCCCCCCGACCCAAGTGGCGACCGCTGACAAAGTTTGAACAGCGCGGCCTGCGGCACGGCAATCAAATCAGGGATTTTGTGTATTGCAAGAGTCGCCGGGGATGAGGTCGGCAAACGACTCAATGCAATGAAACTCCGCCGATTGTCTGCGCGGCCCCTGACTGTCCGGTAATTCAATCGCCAGCAAGTGCTTCAGCCCATAAGCTCTGGCGGAGCGCAACACATCCAGATTGTCGTCAATAAAGATGGTGCTATCAATATGCAATCCGTATTGCTCGCTGAAGATCGCCCAGAACTTTTGCTCTTCCTTCGGGTGTCCCAGATCGTGCGCACTGACCACCTGCTGAAAATATCTGCCGATGTCCGTCTCCTTCAGTTTCACCTCAATCAGCTTGCGGTGTGCGTTGGTCACCATAATCAACTGCTTGCCCTGCTCACACAGGGCCTGCATAAATTCGGTCGCATAAGGCCGCACCGCAATTTTATGTTGCAGGTCGGCTTTGAGTGCCATGATATCCACCCCCAGATCATCCGACCAGTGATCCACGCAATACCACAGCAAGGTTCCTTTTTTGTTGCGGGTTTTACGGAGGACGATCTCTCTGGCCTCTGCCACTTCCAGCCCCTGCAATTCGGCCAGTTTTAGCGGCAGGTGTTCGGTCCAGAAGTAATTGTCGTAATGCAGATCCAGCAAGGTTCCGTCCATATCCAACAATACGGTTTCTATTTTGTTCCAATTGATCATAGTATGCACACTGATTATAACAATGCCTCCCCAAGCTGATGCTCCCGACTCACATTACACAACAAATTATCAATATCGCCGGGACGGCGGCGGAGGCGATCATGCAGGTTTATCACTCCGATTTTTCGGTAGAGAACAAGGCTGATGGTTCTCTGCTCACTCAGGCGGATCTCGCCTCGCATCAAACTATAACGCAGGCACTGCGAACAGTCACACCGGATATACCGATTTTGTCCGAAGAATCCTCCTCCATACCCTGGGCCGAAAGACAAGGCTGGCAACAATACTGGCTGGTGGACCCGCTGGACGGCACCAGAGAATTCGTCAAACGTAACGATGAATTCACCGTCAACATCGCGTTGATTGAGGATCACGCGCCGGTGTTCGGCGTAGTCCATGTACCGATTACACAGGTCTGCTACTACGCCGGCAAGGGTAGCGGTGCGTTCAAGATCGCCGCCGGTACCACTACACAGATCCACACCCGCCGCGTCGGCAACAATATCGTCATGGGTGGCAGCCGCTCCCATGCCGGTAACAGAGAGCAGGCGTTCAGGGCCGCACTGGGTGATAATGTAGAGCTGGTCAGTATCGGTAGCTCGCTAAAGTTTTGTCTGGTCGCGGAGGGCAAGGTGGATGTTTATCCCCGTTTCGGCCCGACCTCCGAGTGGGATACGGCGGCGGCGCATTGTATAGTCAATGAAGCCGGGGGGCAGGTGCTGGATCTGGATTATCGGCCCCTGCGCTATAACGACAAGGATTCGTTGCTGAATCCGGAGTTTATTGTGCTTGGTGATCCCAGTTTTGACTGGCCGCTTGTTTCAGGTTGATAAATCGCGCCCCCCACCAAAGCAGGCTTCGCCTCCTTTGGCTCCCCCTCAAGGGGGGAGCAATAACAAGCACGAATAGCTCCCCCCTT
>JBPCXW010000057.1:0-5792 GCA_051008185.1 Gammaproteobacteria bacterium | reverse complement strand
AGCCGGTCGGCGAGCTTGACCAGGATGACCCGGATGTCATTGCTCATCGCCATCAACATCTTTCGGAAATTATGTGCTTGTGCCTCGGCGTGGCTGTCAAACTCTATTTGGGTGAGTTTGCTGACTCCATCCACCAGATCGGCTACGCCTTTGCCGAACTTTCTACGGATTTGATCTTTTGCAGTCGGGGTATCTTCAATGACATCGTGCAACAGGGCGGCACTCAGGGTTTGGTGATCCATGTACATCCCGGCCAGGATGGTTGCGACTTCAAGCGGGTGGTGGATGAACGGCTCACCGCTTTTGCGGTGTTGTCCCTCGTGGGCTACTGCGCCGAACTCATAAGCGCGCCTTACCTTCTCCAGCGCGTTGATACTGAGGTAAGCACCGGCAAGCTTTTCAAGTTCATTGATAGTTGTCATGCAGGCTTGCGCGAAACTCCCTTTCACCGATGTCTTCCATCTCTTCTAGAAATTGCGGTTTGCCAAGCTGTTCTATATTGTCCGGGGTCACGAGACCGGCGGCGATCTCTCTCAAGGCGATAACAGTGGGCTTGTCGGCCCCCGGCTTCACCTGCGGCTCCAGGCCCTTGCTAATTTGTCTCGCCCGCTTGCTGGCCAGCAGCACCAGGTCATAGCGGTTGTCAATGTTGTCCAGACAGTCTTCTACAGTCAGTCGCGCCATTTGTCATAACCTCCACAATAGTAAGATCGGGGAGTTTACCTGATTAATGGCGTTGTTGCAACAAAGGTCCCCCCACCGGAGCCACTGCGGGCTACGCCCTTGTGCCACCGGCTCCCCCTCAAGGGGGGAGCTATCCGTGCTGGTGGGCGGAGGCGGGGGGTGTGGCGTGAAGAGACAAAGCAGGCACCAGCCTGCTTTGCCCTTGTTACTGCTCCCCCCTTGAGGGGGAGCCAAAGGAGGCGAAGCCTGCTTTGGTGGGGGGACAGCGTAACAAGGCTACTAACCCAACAACCGCCGCACCACCCCATCAAAATAATCCCCTTGCTTATGATAGCTATGCCCCGTAGCCCCAAACAAATGCAACAATTCCTGTAGGGCCTCAGCAAACTCCTCATTAATAATCAGATAATCATATTCCCGATATTGTTTGATTTCACTACACGCCTCCTGCATACGCCGGGCGATGATGCCCTTATCATCACCGCGCTCCTCCAAACGTTCCTGTAGCGTGGCCAGAGACGGCGGCAGGATGAATATATTCACCGTATTCGGCAGTAACTCTCTTATCTGCCGGGCACCCTGCCAGTCTATTTCCAGAATAATGTCCTTGCCCGCCGCCAGTTGTTCATCCACCCACTGTTTTGAAGTGCCATAAAAATGATCAAACACCTTGGCGTGTTCCAGAAACAAATTTTGTTTCACCATCTCACGAAACTTCGTCTCGTCAATAAAATAATAATCCGCCCCGTCTTTTTCATAAGACCGACGCTCGCGCGTGGTATGCGATACCGATACATGCAGATTGGGCACGCTCTCCAGCAGTGCCTTTATCAGGGAAGTCTTGCCCGCGCCCGAGGGTGCGGACACGATGTACAATATCCCTTGCCGTTTGTGTTCTCCGTTATTATTGCTCATATCTATTCTATATAGTGGCTGGATTATAGTGGCCGGATTTCGCCCCCAGTGTAGCGGTCTCGGGTCGCCAATGCTATCGCTTTCTCAGCAAACGGCAAAGCAAACGCATACCGCCGATAGCCGAATCCGGTTATACTGCACTATCAACTATCGCTTTTCACGAGAGAAAACCATGCGCCCAAGCGGCCGTAGTGAAACTGAACTGAGACCGGTGACATTAACCCGCCACTATACACGCCATGCCGAGGGGTCGGTGCTGGTGGAGTTCGGTGATACCAGAGTATTGTGCAACGCCAGTGTGGAGACGACCGTGCCGCCGTTTTTGCGCGGCAAGAATAGCGGCTGGGTTACCGCCGAATACGGTATGTTGCCGCGTTCCACCCATAGCAGGATGCAGCGCGAGGCGACGCGGGGCAAACAATCAGGTCGCACTCAGGAGATCCAGCGACTCATCGGGCGCGCCCTGCGTAGTACGATTGATTGCGATCTGTTGGGCGAGAATACCGTTGTTATTGATTGCGATGTGTTGCAGGCAGACGGGGGCACCCGCACTGCGTCCATTACCGGTGCGTATGTGGCGCTGACCGATGCCGTGCGCCAAGCATTGCAACAGGGGATCATCACACAGGATCCGTTGCTGACGGCGGTGGCCTCGGTCTCCGTCGGAATCTGTGCCGGTCAGGCGCTACTGGATCTGGATTATCAGGAAGACTCCTCGGCCGAGACCGATATGAATGTGGTAATGAACGACAAGGGTGAATACATTGAGATCCAGGGTACCGCGGAGGGTCACCCGTTTAGCGGTGATGAATTACAAAGTATGCTGACGCTGGCCGGACAAGGCATTGAGCAACTGCTCGCGATGCAACGACAGGTCTTGCAGACATGAGCGTGTTACCGTCCGACACGGTGTTGGCCAGTGGCAACCCGGGCAAGATCCGCGAGTTCAGTGCGATGCTGGCGCCGCTCGGTATCACACTGACCGCGCAGACCGAACTGGGGGTGCCGGATGTGGAAGAGACCGGGCTGACTTTTATAGAAAACGCGATCATCAAGGCCAGAAATGCAGCGGCCCATACCCGCATGCCGGCGATAGCGGATGATTCGGGTCTGGAGGTGGCGGCGTTGCAGGGCGAGCCCGGCATCCACTCGGCCCGCTATGCCGGAGTCGGTGCCGGGGATGCCGACAATCTGCAACTTCTATTACACAATCTTGCCGAAATGGGTAACAGCAACACAACGGCTTGTTTTCAATGTGTTATTGTGTATATGCGGTCAGACACCGATGCGATGCCGCTGGTCGCCCGGGGTAGCTGGTATGGCGAGATTACGCCGCAGCCGCAGGGCGACAACGGTTTCGGTTATGATCCGGTGTTTTATCTGCCTGAATACGGTTGCACGGCGGCACAACTGTCCGGGCAGGAAAAAAACAGGATCAGCCACCGCGGATTGGCGTTGCGGCAATTGCTGGAAAAATTGCGTTCACTGACGAAGGGTAATGAATGTGCTGAAGATGAAACTTCTGAAATATAGCTTGGCCGTGTTTGCCGTGTTAGGCGGCACGGTGCTGAGTGCTGCGGAAGATGATGCGGTGCCGGTTACGGTCGCCAGGGTCATGGTCGGTCCGGCTTATGAAGAATTGCCGCTGACCGGTTCGGTTACGCCGCGCCGCTTGTCGCGCATCTCGCCCCTTGCGGGGGGAGTAGTAGTGCAACTGCATGCGGATCACGGTGACAGCGTCAAGCAGGGCGATCTGTTGTTGCTGCTGGATAACGAGTTGGCGGCTATTGACAGCGAACGGATTGCCGCCGAAGTCAGGGAGGCCGAGGCCGGATTGCGCGAGGCTAACAGGTTGCGCGACAAGGCCGCCGAGTTGCTACAGAAAAAACATATTCCGCAAACCAATTACGAGGCCAGTCTGGCCGAGGTGGAGATGCAACAGGCGGTGCTGGAACGTTTGCAACAGGAACATACGCGACAACAGAGTATTGTCAAACGGCATCGGGTGTTCGCGCCGTTTGACGGTGTGATAACAGAGAAGTTTGTGGAACTGGGTGAGTGGGTCAAGACCGATACGGCGTTGTTTGAACTGACGGAGATAGAGGTGTTGCGGCTGACGGTGCCGGTGCCGCAACATTTCTTCAGCCGTATTCATCTGGGGACACCGGCCGGCGTGCGCTTTGATGCCTATAAGCAGCAGGAGTTTCAGGCGCAGGTTGATCGCAAGGTACCGAGGGGCAATGACGGTAGCCGTACCTTTCCGGTGTTGCTTGATCTGGACAACGGCGATGGTTTGTTTGCCCCCGGTATGTCGGCGCGGGTGATCTTCCAGCTTGCAACCGGCAGTGATGACGCTGTGATCCTGTTACCGCATGATGCCGTTATCAGGCGACCCGATGGGTCGGAATCAGTCTGGATAGTTGATGAACAGGAGAGCGCCGTCACGGCGAGGCGGGTAGTGGTGCGAACGGGGCGGCAATACCGGCAGCAGATTGAGGTTACTTCCGGTCAGTTGCAGATCGGTGATCGGGTGGTGGTGCGGGGCAATGAAAGATTGTTGCCTGAGCAAACGGTCTCTATCATAGAAGAAGTAGATTTCAAGGTGAACTGAGCCGCCATGTTTCGTCTAGCCATAAGCAGACCCGTTATTGTCGCCGTGATTATGTTGATCGTGTGCCTGTTCGGCGTGCTGTCTATGTTCCGCATACCGATTCAGATGATCCCGGATCTGGATGTGCGCGCCATCACGGTAACGACATCCTGGGCCGGTGCCACGCCGCAGGATGTGGAAAAAGAGATCATCATTGAGCAGGAAGAGTATCTGCGGCGTATCCCCGGGCTGGATCGGATGATTTCCAACGCCGGTACCGGGCGGGCGCGGATTGAACTGGAGTTCCCCCACGGCACGGAGATCAACGAACTGCTAATCCGGGTGAATAACGCCCTGTCTCAGGTGCGAAACTACCCCGAAAATGTGAATGAGCCGCGCATCGTCACCAGTTCGTTTTCCAACAATCCGTTTCTGTTTTTCAGCACCACGCCGCTACCGGGCAATCCGAAAAATGTGAATATACCCGGTATGCTGGACTTTGTCTCGGATCACCTCCGTACCCGGCTGGAGAGGGTGCCGGGGGTGTCCGAGGTCAGTGCATGGGGCGGGTCGGAGCGGCAGATCCGGGTGGTTGTTGATCCGGCCAAACTGGCCGAGCGGCAGATTACCTTGACACAACTGCGCGATGCGATCAGGGGACGTAACCGCGATGTCTCGGGCGGCGATCTGGACAGCGGCAAGCGTCGCTTTTTGTTGCGTACGATCGGTCGCTTTGAAGGGCTGGATGATCTGGAGAACATGGTGATCGCCAATCGCGATGGTTCGTTCATCCGGCTGGCCGATGTCGGGCATGTTGAGCAATCCACCTTTGAGATACGCAGTTTTTCCTACCGGGGTGGTGAGCCGAATATCACGCTGGGTGTGCGCAGACAGATCGGTGCCAATGTGGTGCAGGTAATGGCCGGTGTAATGAAAAAAGTGGAAGAACTGAATCAGGGCATTGCGCGTAACAATGGTTTGCAGTTGCGGATGGTCAGCAATGATGTGCGCTATGTTACGGATTCCATCAAGAACGTGCGGCGTAACCTGTTGCTGGGTGCCTGTCTGGTGGTCACGGTGTTGTTTTTGTTCTTGCGCTCTATGCCGGCCACGCTGATTGGTGCCCTCGGTATCCCGGTCTGTACGATAACGGCGTTTCTCGGGCTGTTGCTCGCCGGGCGCACTATCAATGTGATTTCGCTGGCCGGTGTGGCCTTTGCGATAGGTATGACGCTGGATAACAGTATTGTGGTGCTGGAGAATATCTACCGGCATATACAACAGGGCAAGGATCGGATGACGGCGGCGCTGGACGGGGTGAGGGAGGTCTGGCCTGCGGTGTTGGCCTCCACCTTGACTACTATCTTTGTCTTTTTGCCGATCCTGTTTATCAGGGAAGAGGCCGGTCAACTTTATTCGGATATTGCGATTGCGATATCCACCTCAATCTTTTTCTCCATGCTGATAGCGATTACGGTGGTGCCGACCATGTCCGCGCGTTATCTGAGCCCGCCTGTTACAACCAGCCATAGCGCGGGCAGTCTGTATGCCAGAGGGCAACGGGTTGGCGATGCGATACTGAGCTTTGTCACCTGGTTACTGG
>JBPCXW010000056.1:0-9220 GCA_051008185.1 Gammaproteobacteria bacterium | reverse complement strand
GATCTATGCCAACCTCGGCAGCGTCCTGTTGGGGCAGGGCCGTCATCAGGATGCGGAAGCATTGTTACGCCGCTCCACCTCGCGGATACCCAATAACTTTGACACACTACCAGACCCGGCAACGGCTAGACATCACGCCGTCGCCGTCTATCTCAATCTCGGCAACGCCTTGATGGAACAGAACCGCCCAGCGGAAGCAGAAGCGGCGATACATAGCGCCCTCGCAATAGAACCGAACCATTT
Organism: Gammaproteobacteria bacterium; assembly: GCA_051008185.1. Taxonomy (GTDB): domain Bacteria; phylum Pseudomonadota; class Gammaproteobacteria; order Eutrophobiales; family Eutrophobiaceae; genus CAXMWX01. The sequence continues at coordinate 8,977 of JBPCXW010000056.1, read as the reverse complement.
GCAGGCGCAGAAAAATCTGGCCGGTATTCTGAATCAGCAGGCAGTTACCCTTTTCAACGCACGACGCTTTGAAGCAGCGCTAACACTCTTCCAGCGCAGCCTCGCCATAGAGCCAAACAACGCCGAGACCCACTCCAACCTCGGCTCAACTCTGGCACAAATGGGCCGCTACGCCAAAGCCATCACCAGCTTTGAGCGGGCACTAGAACTTGACCCGCAACTAGCCTCGGCCCGCGCCAACCTGCAACTGGCGCGGCAGAGGCTTGAAACCGAGCAGTGAAACGAATCTGGCAGGGGCTACTATCCTGCCACTTGCAAACATGAGGTTGTAGGGTACAATGGCAACCAAGTTTGGTCGTAACACCCAACGTGTGAAGAGAACATGAACTACAACATGCCACATCCATTTCCGTATCAAGGTAGCAAACGGGGTATTGCTAAGCATATTCTCCCGTATTTTCCGTCTGACATTCAGTGTCTGGTTGAACCGTTTTGTGGTGCGGCAGCAATCTCCATTGCTGCTGCAGCTCATGGCCTTACAAAACATTTTGCACTTAATGACCTGAATGAGCCATTGATGAATTTGTGGGTAGAAATATTGGAAAGACCTAAAGAATTGTGTGACGAATATGCCCGACAATGGCACGAACAGCATTCTGACAAGAAAGCCTATTTTCTGAAGGTGAGAGATCAGTTCAATGCGACACATGATCCTCAGCAGTTGCTTTATTTGCTAGCTCGGATCGTTAAGGGTTCTGTCAGGTACAGTTCTAATGGCAAGTTCAACCAAAGCGCAGATAACAGGCGTTCAGGAATGCACCCCCACACAATGAGGCAAAATATTCTTGGCGTGTCAGCGCTTTTGACTGGCAGCACTAGTACATCATCAGTGGATTTTAGATTAATTATAGATAAAGCCAAAGAGGCAGATTTGATTTATATGGACCCACCGTATCAAGGTACATCATTTACGAGAGATCATCGGTACTTCAATGGCCTGCCCTATGATGATTTTGTAGAAGCACTCGTGCTCATGAACAAAAAAAACATTTCATACATAATTAGTTACGATGGAGCTACTGGAGAAAAAACACATGGAAAATTACTTCCAAAACATCTTGCCCTCCAACATATTAGAATTGATGCTGGTAGATCTAGTCAGGCAACTCTACTGGGTGATAATCGGCGGACTATTGAATCGCTCTATTTATCCAAGCCTTTGATAGATAGGCTGCAATGTAAAAAACCTGCAGAAGTGTATGCTGCCGCAAAACAACAAGAAATTGCATTTGGATGACCAAGCAAAGCTACCCACCAGAGTTTCTTGCTCTGCTTAAAAGTGTTGTTGCCAAACGCGCTAAAACTGTCATTGACCATATCCTCAAGCATGGTCAAATAACAACTGAGGAATTGAAGAATACTTATGGTTACAATCATCCTCCTCGTGCAATAAGAGATGTTCGTGAATGCGGCATACCGGTCAAAACCTTTCGTGTTATTGGCTCAGACGGCAGAAGAATAGCAGCATACAAGTTTGGAGATCCATCAGAGATTCGGGCTACACAGCTGTCTGGTCGCACTGCTTTCACTGCAAGGGTGAAAGATGCTCTTATTGAGAAGCATGGGGCTCGGTGTAATATTTACCTTGAGCCTTTCCCGTTAAGAGATCTGCAAATTGACCATAGGGTTCCCTTTGAAATTGCGGGAAACGATGGTGAACTCTCGGATAATAATGACGAATATATGTTGTTATGCGCATCTGCTAACAGAGCGAAATCGTGGAGTTGCGAAAATTGTGCTAACTGGGAAAACAAAGATATTGCGATATGCCAATCGTGTTATTGGGCGTATCCTGAGTCGTATAAGCACATTGCGATGAGGGATGTACGCAGACTTGATCTTTTGTGGGCTGAGGAAGAAGTTGAAGAATATGAGCTTCTTGTGAAAGAGGCTGGCAAGGTTCAAGAAGATCCACCAGAATATGTAAAAAATGTTATTCGTAGTCACTTCAAACAAAAGTGATGCGGATAATAGGTAACATCCCCTCCGCACCATGAGCAAACGAAACAGACCATCACGCAAACGCCCCGCCGCAGCGCGCCACCCGCAACAAGCGCGGACTCTGGCGGCACAGGCCAACGCCGTCTTGCATTTGTCGGAACCTCAAGCACCGCGCTGGCACTGGCTCCCGTGGTTGCTGGTCGCCGCCTTCCTGATGCGAGCACTGGTAGCACTGGCCGGAGATTTCGCGATGCATCCCGACGAGGTGATGCAATATCTGGAACAGGGCCACAGGCTGGCCTTCGGCGCGGGCGTGATGCCGTGGGAGTTTGTCTATGGCGGACGCTCCCTGCTGACCCCCGGTCTGGTCGCGGGCGTGTTGCTGGCGGCAGACGCAGTCGGCTTGGGCGAGCCCGCCTATTATGTGCCACTGGTCAAGCTGTTGTTCTGCGCGCTGTCGTTACTAATCCCGTTGGGAATGTATCTATTCGGCCGCCGCCACTTTAATGAAATCACCGGACGTATTGCGTTACTACTGGGCTGCTTCTGGTACGAGCTAATCATCTTCGCCCACAAGCCGATGACCGAGTTCACCGCCACCGCACTCCTGTTCGGCCTACTGGCCCTAATCAGCGTGACACCGTGTAGCACCCGGCGCGGTCTGGCACTGGCATTGTTGGCGACACTGGTTGCAGCCGTCAGGATGCAATACGCACCGATAGTAGGGCTGGTGATGTTGATAGAGTTCACCCGCACCACAAACCACGGGCGAATCGCACTTCTGGTCGGCGGCCTGCTAGGCCTGTTCGTAGTGGGACTGTTTGAAAAACTCACCTGGGGTAACTGGTTTCATTCCTACCTGTTGAACTTCCGCTTGAACCTACTCATGGCCGAGAGAGGCTACGGTGAGAACTCCGCTTTCTGGCAACTGCCGTTCCGACAGGTGATGGCCAGTTGCGGCCTAGTGCTGGTCGCGCTGTTCGCCGGCATTACGGCTTGGCGAAGGCGCGGCTGGTTACTACTGATATGCCTGACAATCCTGCTACTCCATATCACGCAACCACATCAGGAGTACCGTTTTGTATTCCTGATGATCCCGTTCTGGCTGTTGCTGTTGGCGGACTTCACCGCGACCGGTTTACCACGCCTCGCGGCAACCAATATAAACCGGCAAGCCTGGACCAAACCGGCAACCTGCCTGACGGCAGCACTGCTGGTGTCACTGGCGGGCATCCTCAACGGCCTGCCCTGGCTTGCGCCCAGCTACGACCCACGCGCAGAGCAACGCTTCAACCATGTCTATCGCGGCTTCTCAAATGAGACGGGCAGGGTCGGTTTCCTGCGCGACCATGACACGCACTTCCGCATCTACCGCCAACTGGCGGCGGACGATAATGTGGAGGGCGTGCTGGACGCAACCCACTATCACTTCACGACTGCGGGCTACTATTACCTGCACCGCGCCGTGCCTTATTACGACATGGCCATCGTGGAGTTATTCGCACCGCCATCGGAGGTGCCGCACTACAAGTATGTCAGCCACATCATCAGCAAGCTGGCGATGGAGGTGGGCAATGTATCTCGGGACGAGCAGGGCGCGTATCTGGTGGCGCGTTTTGTCGAGCGGCCCGGCAAGGACGATAACACCGATTGGATGAGGGTGAGCCTGCCGGCTTATGTGCTGACGCAAACACCGGAAAAGACATCGGCCAAACTGGTCTACTGGAACAAGCAAGGCAAGCCGACCCCGATGGACTCGTTTGAACAGGCCGAAGAGTATGGTGATGAAGAGTACATGGTCTGGCGCACCACAAAGCCGGGGCAAGTGATGCGATGGAAGCGTTACCAACCCATCGCCCCGGGCGTGCTGGAGATGGCGCGATGGTTGCTGGGGCCGGACACACCGCCACCACCGCCATCCTACGGGGTGGAGTTTGCAGAACAATAAGCAGCAACACAGCACAGCGACAAAAAACAATGGCAAAAAACAGAAAGCAACAAAAAAAACAACGCAGGCAACGCACCCCGGAGGCCACCGCAACCGCGCCGCATAACAACCCGACACAGGCCGCCGCAAGCTCGCGTCACGCCTTCGGCTTGTCATCGGCGACCCTGCTACCGGCACTGGCACTACTACTAATGGTGCTGGTCAGCTTCTGGCCCGCCTTCTCCGCCGGTTTCGTCTGGGATGACAATGTTTTTATCGTCAAGGAACCACGGGTAAGCACCCTGACCGGTCTGGCAGACATCTGGTTACGCCCATTAGGCAATGCAGAGTTTCACTACTGGCCGATACTATACACATCGTTCTGGCTGGACTATCAACTCTGGGGCTTCAACCCCGCCGGTTTCCACGCCACCAACTTGCTACTGCATGGCGCTAACACGGTACTACTATGGCGGCTGTTATTACGCATGAATATACCCGGCGCCTGGCTGATAGCGGCGGTGTTCGCACTACACCCGTTGCGGGCGGAGGCGGTAGTCTGGGTCATCGCCCGCAAGGATTTGCTGGCCACCTTGTTCTATCTACTCGCCGCCGGTTGCTGGCTACGCTATCGGGAGCGGCCCGAAACCGCAACCTATCTGGCACTGCTGGCATGGTATGTCGCCGGTATGCTGAGCAAGTCCGTCGCGATCACCTTGCCGGTGGTGCTACTGGTCTGGGTCTGGTGGCAACGTGGTCGCATCGTCGGTCGGGACCTGGCACAGATCACCCCGCTACTACTACTGGGCTTGGCCGTCGGTATTTACGACATGAATCTGTTCAACGCCCAGGCCGTTCACGATTTCAACTATTCCGTCGCAGAGCGGTTGATCATCGCAGGCAAGGCGGTATGGTTCTATGTAGGCAAACTACTGTGGCCGCACCCTCTGATGTTCCACTATCCCCATTGGGATGTGAGCCCGGCCAACCCACTAAACTGGCTGGGTTTACTGGCAGCACTGACACTGGTCGCCGGCTTGTGGCTGGCGCGACACCGAATTGGCCGCGGCCCACTGGCCGGGATCCTGTTCTTCACCATCACCATCCTGCCGGTACTCGGCTTGGTAAGCTTCGGCTACATGAAGTTCTCCTTCGTAGCAGATCGGTACCTATACCTCCCCGGCATAGGCCTGATGTCAGTACTAATAGCCGCCGCCGTAACCGCCTGGCAACGGTTATCAAAGCATCACTCCCCCCTTGAGGGGGCGTCAAAGCAGGCAAAGCCTTCTTTGGTGGGGGGACAAGCACTAGTAATAATATTACTAACCACCTACGGCACACTCACCTTCCAACGAGCATACGTCTATGAAAATGACATAGTCCTGTTCCGTCACATCATCGCGACCAACCCGGACGCACCGGAGGCCTGGTTCAACCTCGGCACCGTGATGATGGCACAAAAACAAGAACAGGAAGCCGCGATAGAAGCCTTCAGGGAAGCGATCAAACAAGACCCGACCATCGCCAAGGTCTATATCAATCTCGGCAGCGTCCTGATGAAGCTTGAACGCAACGAGGAAGCGGAGACGGCCTTCCGCCGCGCCATTGAACTGGAACCCAAAGACTTCACGCAAGAAAGCATGCCGCTACGAGCAAGACACGAGGCGACCATGGCCCACCTCAACCTGAGTAATGTGCTACTGGATCTCAAACGCCCGCAAGACGCAGAGACATCCTTACGCAACGCCCTGGCACTTGAACCGGACGATGCGATAGCGCAACAAAGTCTGGCCTCCTTGCTACACCAACAGGGACGTAACCAGGAGGCAATGACCCTGCTACGAAAACTCACACAGACCACGGAACCCACGATCACCATTTACTTATTAATGGGAGAGGTCGCCACCGCGCTGGGGCGCACAGAATTAGCGGCACGGTATTTCCAACAAGCCACCACCCTGAAACCGGAAGGCGCGTCTGCACTGGCGCAGCAGGCGGCGGTGCATTTCAAGGCTGGCTATTATGAAAAAGCACTGGAATACTACCGGCGCAGCATAGCCATACAACCGAACAACGCCGAAGTGCATTCCAACATGGGTTCAGCACTGGGACAGTTGGGAAGAATGCAGGAAGCAATCGCAAGTTTTGAGCGAGCACTGCAAATCAACCCACAACTGGAATCAGCCCGCGCCAATCTGGCATTGGCAAAGCAAAGACTGAATCAGCCTGAATGAGTCCCCCCACCAAAGCAGACTTCGTCTCCTTTGGCTCCCCCTCAAGGGGGGAGCAATAAAACCGACATGAATAATCCGGCACGAAGAGCTCCCCCCTTGGGGGGGAGCCAGTGGCGCAAGGGCGTAAGCCCGCAGTGGCACTGGTGGGGGGATCGATCCAAATCAGCGTTTATTCTTCCGGTAAATTTTGACAGCATCCACCGCAGGGTTGTCCGGGTGGTCATACACCGCTATTGATTTGTTGAACTCTGCATGGGCCTGCCGGTGATTTCCCTCGCGGTAGGCCAGGAATCCCTTGCGGTAATGGTGGCGGCCTTTCATATCCTTGCTCAGTGTCTCGTCCATTAGCGGTTCGGCTTTTTCCAGCAACTGCCTTGCAGTGGCAAGATGTTCCGCCGTGCTACCATGTTCAATCAGGATCTCCGCCATATCAACCAGACCATAGTATTCACCCTGGATGGCACTCATCATGTCGGCGGCGGTGCGGTTCAACACCGGGTCGTTGGACAGAAAGGTATAGCCAAGAAATCCCCCGTATTGTTGTAGCAGTATGCCGTGCAGATGTCGGTTCCAGCGATCCTGCGGTATCGGCCCCGCTATCAGGGATTCAAAAAACTCAGTGGCCTTCGGATCAAAACGCAGCTTGACGGAGGAGACCCGTCCCTCTGTGCCCAGTTGCTGATAGAAACCGTAATAGCTCGTGCCGCCGAAGTTCGGGATCTCCGAGTCTTCCGTCACCAGATAAACCGGGTGCTGATTGTCTCGCAAAAAGTTTTCCAGTGCCGCAGCCCGCTTGCTACGGGTGGTCGGCGGCACAAAGAGTCGGTTCGGATACACCAACCCCTGTTTGTTGATCAATGTTATGTCCGGTCGCACACCCTCCGTGTAGTGCAGGAAGCCCAGCGGGCCGGTCGTGGTGTCGCCGACGACGAGCAACACAGCGTTCGGTTTCAGCCCTTCCAGCAACAACCTGCCGTATCGTTCAGTGAAGCGGTCGTCGCTACGATCGTTGATGCCGATGTTCTGCTGGAACACGACCACCGGTATCAGCAAGACCAGCGCGGGGAGCAACTTGAAGGCGGCATTGTCTGACCAGCCCGGCAGTGCCTGCTGAATCCTTTCCCAGATAAAAGTGAGCCCGCAACCCATCCACAAGGCCAGCACCCCGTAAGCCACCAGCGGGTAAGGACGAAACACGGCAATGTTCAGGTATTCATAGTCAAACCGCAACGTAAAGATCAACACCAGACTATGAGCGGCAAAGATCCAGACAGTTGCAAACAACAGTTGCCGCGATCTTCCCCGATAAAGCCAATAAACCCCGAGCAACGCCAGCAAGGCCCCCACAGGTGTGAATTGAAACAACACCTCACCAAGAAAATGCAACAGGAAGCGAAGCTGATCAACAATGCCCGCACTGGGACTCGCATCCACACTGCCGTAACCCTGACGGCTGATGTAGTACCAAAACTCTTTCAGGCTATCAATAGGCCCGTAGAAACTAACCACATCCGGTTGCCATGAACGCCCGACCATCCACAGGTAAAGTGGCAACGCCGTTATCAGCGCGATGCCCAGCAACTTCGGTAGCTGCGGCCAGACAAAACTCCGCTTGGGCCACAACAGAATTACATAGCCGGGAAAAGCGAGCACCAACAAGGGCCAATGGTTGGCCAACCCGAGACCAAAGCAAAAGGCCGCACAGTTCAGTTCCCGCGCAAGCCTGGCATCCCTCGCGGCGGCCCGCAGGCAGAACAGCAACACACTGAAACAAAGCAATGCGTTCAAGGTATAAACCTCGGCGATGATCGCCTGCGACCAGAAGTGTTCCGACACGCCGTAGCCCAGCGCTACCGTCAGCGCAAACCAGCGCGGCAAGCCCGCCAGACGCGACACAAAGAACAACACACCGCAGGTCAGGGCGCCGAGCAACCCGCTCAGCAGATGCACCCGCAAGGCCGGAGGATCAATGGGAAGCCAGGAAAACAAATGCCCCAACAAGGTATAAAGCGGATAGCCGGGCGGATGCGCCACCCCGGCATCAAAGCTCGCCATCAGGAACAGGCCATCGTCTTCCAGCACGACCGTCCTTGCCGCCGTGAGCGCATACACCGCGAACACGATGACAACCACGGTGAGCGCCGACAACCATTCAAGTTGCGACCGTTTGTTATTGTCAGCGGGTTTTGGCATTTTTCGGTGTCACCAGTTCCAGGGCGTGCATCGCAGCGTTGCCGGGATGGTCATAGACTTGCAACGAACGGTTAAACAGCTGTCTGGCCTGCTGATGCTTGCCCAGACGGTAGGCCGCATAACCGAGTCGGTAATAGTGACGCCCCTGCATCTCCTTGCTCAGTGTCGGAGTCGCCTGCAACAACGAGTCGGCCTGTTGCAACCACGCCTGCACTTTGTCAAGGCTGTCGGCATCACCATAGCGGATGAGTATGTCGGCCATGCCGATCAACCCGTAATACTGATCTTGCATGGCCTGCATCTTTGCCGCCGCCCGCTTGTGCCACGCCGGGCTCGTATTGGAAAGCATCATGTAACCCATGTATTGCCCATATTGCCACATCAACTGATCGTGCAGATGCCGGTTCCATCTGTCCGCAGGCTTCGGCTCCCGGACGAGGGATTCAAAATAACGCTCTGCGCCATCGGCAGACTGCAACTGCATCGCAGCGGCCTGCCGGTCCCGCGCCACTTTTTGATAAAAACCGAAATGCGTAGTGCCGAACGGATGGGGCAGGTCGGCATGAAAATAAACAGGCCGTGAGGCATTACGCACGAACTCCGTCATCAGTTTGTCCTTGTG
>JBPCXW010000055.1:0-4174 GCA_051008185.1 Gammaproteobacteria bacterium | reverse complement strand
ATATGTAGTCGTGCAAGAATCCCCGCTCATCCAGATTGAATATCTCAACATCCAGTAACGAGGCGGCGTGCAAGCGGTCGCCTATTCTGAGGATATGATTGGCATCACGCGCCCATATCCCCAGATTCTCGCCCAGCTGGGTGCTCTGCGACAGGGCCTCGGAACGGTGACCATGCGCCTTCTGCTCCAGCACCGGTGCGGCATATTGTTCCGCAACCACCATCAATACCAGAATGTATATCGCAATCTGCAACGGCGTCTTACTGATACGCAACGGTGACAAGCCGGTGGCGCGCATACAGATAATCTCGGAATGTACCGCCAAACGTCCCAGTGCAATCACATTACCGAACAAGGCGATAAACGGCATCAGCTGAATGAGACGCCGCGGCGTCATCAACAGGGTAAAATAAAACGCATCCTTGACCTGATAAAAGCCCTCTCCCACATCGTCCAGTTGCTCCACCAGATCAATAAAACCAAACAGCGGCAACAAAATGATGGCGGCGATAATGACACCGCCGGTGATTTGCCGCGCCAGATATCTATCCAGAGTCGTCATCGCCGCAACCTGTTACTTCGCCTCGGCCACAGGGTTGATATGACCCCGAGCAACATCAGGCCGTGCAACCACCAGATACCGGGAAACTCGCCTACCACCCCCTGCTCAACCCAACTCCTGGCCACCCCGCTAAGGTTGTAATAAACGGCAAACACCAGGGCGGCAATAAAGACACTTTCGTTTTTACCCTGACGCGGTGAATTACGGCTCAGCGGAATGGCGATCAGGGCCAGCAAGATAGTGGCCAGCGGGCGTGACAACCGCCATTGCAACTCGGCTATATCCGGCGGCGCCTTTGATTGACCCAGCGCGTTAATCGTCGCCGCCTTGCGTTTGTAGCCGATGGCCTCTTCCGGATCGCCCGGGATCTTGACCAGTTTCACATAACGCACCACTTCATCCACCGCATCGGCATGCTTCAATCTATAGAGATAACCGTCAAACAGATTCAACTCCAGCGGCACCGGCGGCGCGTTCTCCGTCTGGTTGCCCTGCCCGGCAATGGTGATCTCACTGTTACCGTCGCGCCGCACATAATGAAATATCTTTCCCATCTCCCCGGTCTTTGCATCCTTGCTGCCGATATACACCACTCTGGCGGAATCCTCATTACCGTAAAAGCGACCTGCCTGAAAGCGATCGGTATTCAAATCGGCATTGGCCCTGGCGTCCAGTTGATAACTTCTCTGGTAGGCCCAGGGGCGACCCAGCACGGACAGCAACCCGACCAGAATGGCCACCGGAATGGAGACCAGCAGTATGGAGCGGATGATGTGTCTGCGACCCATGCCCGCCGCCTGCATGGCCAGGATTTCCTGATCCCGATGCAGGCGACCCAGCCCGATCACCACCGCCGCATACAGCGCAACGGGCGCCAGTACCTCCAGCGAGATAAAGGTCTTCAGGAAGATCAGTTCCAGCATGTAATACACGCCCAGGGTTTCAGTCACTGCCTCGGCCAGATAACGGGCGCTACTGAAACAGGCGAACAGTGCTGTCAGGATCAACAGCACCACGAACAGAGGCCTCAACACCTCAAAGCTGATATAGCGTTCTATGTTGGCAATCATTGGTTCATTCGCACCCGCCTATCTCCTGTTGTATGATAATCAAAGGTATCTAATACTCCAAATCTTTCATTATGACCAATGCCATTATCCTGAGTGCCGGTCAGGGCAGACGTTTGTTGCCCCTGACCGAAGATCGTCCCAAATGCCTGCTCAAGGTCGGCGAGCAAACCCTGTTGCAACGGCAAGTCGGGACCCTGTTGCAAGCCGGTATCAAGCATATCGGCGTGGTGGCCGGTTACAATGTCGGTATGGTGCGCGAGCATCTGGCTGCGGCGTTCCCGCAGCAGCAGGGTATTATTGAGGTGATATTCAACCCCTTCTATGAAGTGGCGGACAATCTGGCGAGTTGCTGGATGGCACGGGCCGCGATGCGGGATGACTTCCTGCTCATCAATGGTGACACCTTGTTTGAGAAAGAGTTACTGGAAACGGTAATCAGATCGGCCAGTGCCGATATTACATTGACCACCGACCACAAGACCGACTACGACGAAGACGATATGAAAGTGGAGTTGCAAGGGGAACAGGTCTGCGCCGTCAGTAAGTTGCTACCTGCCGGGCAAACCCATGCCGAGTCCATCGGCCTGTTATATTTCAGTGCAAACGGCGGCCACCTGTTCAGGGAGCGGCTGGAGTTGGCCATGCAATCTGCCGACAATCTGCGGGCCTGGTTCCTGGCCGTGATAGACACACTGGCCAAAGACGGGCATGTCAGGGCCTGCCCTGTTAATGGCAGGCAATGGTGTGAGATAGATTTCCCGGCAGACCTGCAAGCCGCGCGGGCGATGTTTGACTGAGGCTTACCGCGCCTCCCCGCCGGACAGAATCCGCTCAACCAGCGCAAGATCGGCCGCGCTATCCACATCAATACCGGCCTCGGCGAACGGCACCTCAACCATACTGACACGCAGGTCGGTCTTGCGACCAACGGCGCGCAGGGCCGCCGGTGCGGATAGCAAACCGGACAGGTAGCGCAACACCGTGAGCAGGCCAAACAGTTTTAGCAACATCAACCAGGGACGTTTGCGGTGTTGCTGTATCCGCCGCCAGAAGGTGATGATCTGCCGCCCCCTGTCGCTACCGATGAAATACAGATTACAACCGCAGTAGTGCGCGTCACTGAACTTGAGTACGGTGCGCTTCACTTCCGGGTGTTGCGCCCTGAGCGTGTCATACCGCACCAGACCGATACAAATATCCGCCCCGGTCTGCAGCGCGGCACTGATAAAATGTTCAACGATCGCCGGGCTGAGCAACACATTGTCTGCCGTCGTCAGCAGGACTTTTTCGCCGACCTCACTGGCCGCCAGCCCCGCCTCCACGCTCTCCGCCAGTGTCGCCCGGTCCGGCACATAGCAGACCCGCGGCGCGGCGATGTAGTCTTGCAGTTCCGGCAGTTGTGCCACCGCCTCAGGCGGCGGCCCGCACAAGATGACCTTGCCAATCCGGCTGACCGCGTCAATCGCGGCCAGCACCCGTAACAACATCGGCCGCCCGGCCACCGTTGCCAGTGCCTTGCACACCGTACCGGCGGCAAGCCGCACCGGGTCGCGGGTGCTGCGATCACCGGCCAGGATCAAAGCCGTCACTTGTGGCGTTGGGTTCACTGTTGTGGCTCCAGCCGCTTTTCATATACCCGGTAGGTCTTGTAGTGGCGGCTACCAATCAGTTCCAGGATGCTGCGCATCCCCTTGTTGTCTTGCAGGATCCATGACATCTCCACTTCGTGGATGCCCTTGTCGTAGAGGGGAGTGCGGATCGCGTTGATCACCATGAACGCAAGTGCCATACCAAACGGCGTGTTCTGCCACTCCCGGCGCACACCCATCAACGGTATCCTGCCGGTACTGATCCGGTTATGACGCATATCCCCGATGAGTTTGAAGATGCCGGTCGGAAACAGACTGCCATCCATTCTGCGGAAACTCTCGTGCAAGTTGGGCAGGCCGACTATGAAGGCCGCCGGCTTGCCATCCACTTCCGCGATATAAACAAAATCATCAGGCACAAACAGGCGCAGGCTGGTCCCCAGATCATCAATCTCGGCCTCGGTCATCGGTACGAAGCCCCAGTTGTTGGCCCAGGCATCGTTGAACAGATCGCGAATAATCCGCAGGTCCTGTTTCAATCGTCGCCGGTTCAGGGGGCGCAGATGCACGCGTTTGCTATACCTTTTCAGCAAGGTCAGCATCGTATCGGGGCGATCAAAATGCACCTTGATCCAGTAGGCATACAGATCACGAGCCGGGGCATAACCACACTGCTGCAACATACCGTCATACCAGGGACGACCATGCGGCATCATCAGCATCGGCGGCGTATCAAACCCCTGCACCAGCAGACCCGATTCCTGATTGATGGACAGCCCGAACGGGCCGGTCACCTGCTCGGCCCCCTGACTACGTAGCCAGGTCTCGGCCGTCTCCAGCAGGGCGGCAAATACGGCCTCATCCTCCACCGCCTCCAGCAGGCCGAAATGGCCTGACATGGCCCCATAGTGCCGACGGTGCAGGTCATCAATCTGGGCACTGATGCGGCCCAC